>CAZHUP010000085.1:0-11397 GCA_964535495.1 uncultured Rhodohalobacter sp. | reverse complement strand
ACAGTCGTGAATCGGTATAGTCCAGATCCCGAAATGCTGAAATGGCCCCCGGAATTTCTTCGGTACGATGTTTTGCCACAACAGAAACGGAACTTACCAGTTTTCGCAGGGGCAGGTACCAGCGAACATAGCTCTCTTCCGGAAGGTTGGCTATAAAGGTACTGTCTTCGGAATTGATACGCTCTATTTCATTCTGAATGGCCTGTTTGGGTATTTCTTGCACAGCAAACAGAGAGTCCGCTGTGTAGATGTTCTCCAGGTAGTTCCATGCACTCAAAGCTTGTTCTCTGCGTGGATGTTCGGAGGCGTATTGCTCAAACCATTGGTTCTCCTCTCCTTTGAGAATGCTGATGCTTTCAGGAACACTCAATGCTTCCCCCTGAATGACAATATCCTCACCGCTTAGGATTACTAAAAATGGGTTTTCGTCTTCTGATATTAAATACCCAGCCCCAACATCGCTTTGGGAATAGTTCAGCTCAAATTTCCCATTATTGTCGGTAATGGCACTTGAAATAGGGTACGTTTCAAAGCCGCTGTATCCCTCAAGACGGATTTCCTGTTCCAGAAGGTTGCTTAAATAACCGCTGATAGACTGGGCGCTGACAGCCGAACCAAAGGAAAGGACGATAACAATAGGTAAAAAATATTTTATCATAGATATCTCAAAAAAAGGAATGTGGCAAAAAACATTTTGGCTGTAATCCTTGAGGCAGCGGACTGAGTTTCCGTTCGCTCGATTGTTGCTGTTCATGTTAGCATTGCTGCTATTGAAGTTCAGGTTCCGTGAATTGGTACCGGACACCGAACTCGACCAATAGTTGCCGTTAGAGCCAACATTGTTGAGCGAACCACTGCTGTTGTTGCGGTTGCCCGCCACAGGCAGTAAAACATATCTATTACAAATCTAAAAACAACCATTCATTTTAAGACTGTTTGCACCTGTACCCCGTTTCCGGATTTGAAAAAGCCGGATATCGGGACGATATGTTAGGATTAACATGCTGCACGCCTCATACTCCTGTTTTTCCTTCATTCGCATGAGCTCTGGCAGTGTGTTTTTGCCACGAGGTAAGTTGTTTTGATAACTCCTCTACCCGCATGTTTAATGCCACAAACCCTTTTAAACCTATCACTTTTAAATCTTTACAAACACGTAAAAGAAGCCTTACTACCTCCACGTTTTGCCTGGCTCCATCAATATATTGTAATCGCGTTTCTTTTTTACTCTTATTGGCTTTGTAAATATTGACCAACAAATCCGTTGTTTCGTTTTTCAGGCGTTCACCCATGGTATATTTGTATTCTCTTGAGAAATTTGATGTTCGTTTATAAATACCAATAAGCAGATCGTACCCTATTTTGTAAACCGGTAGTTCGCTGAAAAGTGCCATTGCCAAAAATCTTCGTTAATTGTTACTTTTTCCAAATCCTTACATACTATAAAAAAATCATAAAATCGGCCTACAAGCCTTGCAAGCATTGCTTTTCGCAGATTAAACGAATTGGCATGCCTCATGATACCCAGGTACGAATTTATGGATGCCCGTATATCACAAAGCTGCTCCCATGTGAACCTGGGTTGATCAGTCATTATTCTATTAATCTTCTGAATTGCATGATAGAAATTGTTCTTTGTGCGACTGCTAATATAGGTTCTGTAGGGTTTAATGATTTGGCCTAAAAAATAAACACCTTCGTGTACTGATTTCAGTACGATTTTGTCAGGATGCAAACGCAGTCCCGCTACCGATGCCTGTTCTTGTAATTGAGAGATGATATTCGCGAGATAACATTTGTCTTGGTGCACAAATAGCATATCGTCCACATAGCGCCCATAGTGCTTAATTTTCATTTCTTTTTTTACGTAGTGGTCAAAATCGTTGAGATAGACATTTCCAAAAACCTGTGATGTAAGATTTCCTATTGGCAGCCCCGTGTCTTCAGGGTAATAAAATAAGCTTTTACTTGATGGAAGACCCAACCAATCGCTCTTACTTCCTCTTATACGGCAGTTTTTTGTAACCGAATTAAAGATCGTTTGTTGAAGCAGGTACAATAGGGTTTCTCTGCTGATGCCCAAAAAGCAGTTTTTATTTTCAGGAAGCAATTTAACCACTTTGTCATAGATAAGCTCATGGTGCATATTCATGAAATATGCCTCAATATCGATTTTCAAGACATACGCATCCCGGGAATAATTGCGGCTGCAGGAGCGCATAAATTTTTTTGCCCGATTAATACCGTAAAGTGTTCCTTTACCTACTCTGCAACTATATGTATCGTGAATCAGTTTTCTGTCAATAATTGGATAAATGCAACGATATATGAGATGATGAATGATGCGGTCTGAAAATTCGGCGGCAAAGATCTCTCTCATCACCGGTTTGTGAATAATAAATGTAATGCAGGGTTTAGGAGTATAGGTTCTGTTATAAATTTCATTCGCCAAGTGGTAAAGGTTTGTTTCCTGATTTAATTCAAAAGAAAGCTGATTTTGGGTATTACGTTTATTTTTACGCGCTTGCAAATACGAATGATGTAATTGGTACAGTAACTGTTCAAACGACTCCACTCTATAGCCCATTTTTCATAACAACATCTTTAAGTTCCTGGATAAAAGCCATTCCCTGCATGGGTGTATGGTTAGCCAAATCATAGTTTCTTATCTTTTTTATAAGCTTTTGATAACCTTCATCATTTGTTTTAGACTGGAGTGATTTTATGGGTTGGTTAGCCTGTGTAATGGCTTCTTGAAATCCATCATATCCCATTTTGATATCTTCGCATAGTTGAAATATTAAGCCATGAGGTTCTTCAATCCAGGAAGCTGCACCCACCATTTCTGCTATGCCGTCAATTGTTAACGATTTATTCTCAATTAACGTTACCGGAAAGCCGAGGCTCAGCACCATAGAACCGGCACGTTTAACAAATTTACAGGTAATTTTGAAAGCCTTAACCCGCTCATAAAACACCATCGCATCTTCGTTATAACACTTATAAAAAATGCCTTCACGATGCAAGGTAAACACTGCCGTATCTTTACTGTTCGTGATTTTTTGTAAAACGGTCATAACTAAAAAAAATCGACCGCCAAAGGCGGTGTTAACCATCCTGCCGCCCTAACGGGACGGCAGGATGAAGGGTCAAAGTTTCAGAATGAATCATAAGTGTCAATTCTTGAGGCAGCGGACTGAGTATCCGTTCGCTCGAAGGACGCTGAGCATGTCAGCACCGCTGCTACTGAAGAACAGGACCCGTGAAAAGGGACCCGACACCGAACTCGACCAATAGTCGCCGAGAGAGCCAACATTGCCGAGCGAACCACTGCTGAGGTCGCGGTAGCCCGCCACAGGCAGCTTTAGTGGTGATTCAAATGCCCCCACACGGTTATTGCTACCCCAGCTTTGTCGCTCCGCTTCCCATTCAGCCTCCGTTGGCAGCCTGTACCCATCCGGGCACGGATTGTTTACCCCATTTACCCCCTGCCACAAATCGTCGTTTTGAGGGCTGCGCCAGTCCCAGCTTGTTCCGGAACTACTGGTAATAAAATCTCCATGCCCCGGAGTATCGGTGCTGCTTAATGTGGACGTTGTACCGGAATTTCGTTTTTCATGACCATCGGCTGCCCGGCCCCACTGGTAGAGGTCTCCATAGGCCTCTTCGTCATCCATGGAAGTTGCCGCCCGGCTGGCGCCCAGGTTGCGGTCCATCCAGGTTTGTCCCGTTGCAGGGTTGTACACATCAACTATTTCAGTGGTTGTATCTCTGGGCCAGTCGCCATTACCATCAGTGCCGTTTGATTCAGTACAAATCCCATTTAACAATTCACCTCGTAGAGATGAATCTCCATTAAATAAATCAGAGTAGGCGTAATAGCATAGAATTTCCTCATCTGTTAATGCAGTTTCATCAAAATACACTTCTGTTTCTTCAATTGTGATTGTCAAGTTGCCGTAGCTCATGCTGTTATTCAGATCAAAACGTTCTGTCGAATTGCCTCCGGTTTTGCCTGAACCATTTAGATCATATCGGGAATAATCCAGCTCAGCATTTCGCTCCTCAAATTCAGTCAAAAAGATTTCAATATCATTTTCATCAAATTCACCGTCTTCATTTACATCTAAAAGCGCTATTCTAGCATTATCACCACCTGCTGCAAGAACGGCTGCATAGGCATCGATAACCGGATTAGCCTCAATATCACTACAGGTTCCTGCAGGATTTATAGGTGTGGGTATCCTTTCAGCAGTACCCCTAATTATCTCCATCACCTCAGATACTGACAGATTTGGATTGACCGCCCAAACATAGGCTCCTAACCCGGCTGCCTGAGGTGTGGACATAGAAGTTCCATCCGCAAAGCTTGTATTTGAATCTCCCTTGTGACTTGTACATCTACCTTCAGAATTTCTTTGAAGGCATTCACCAAAGGAGTATACATCGGACCCAATTGCCGAAATGTTACCTTCCATTATAGAAAGCCAATGTGGACAATTTGGCAGTGGTCTAATTTCAATATCCTGGAGAGTCCATCTAAAATTTTCGACCACAAAAATGTTATTTAATTTTCTTCTTAAAGACTCATTTATCATTACATCTTCGAGCCCTGCAAGTGCAAACAGGCTTGCTTCTTTGGCAGGGTATCTTTCTTCATTATTTCTTAAGTTTCCCGCACCCGTGAAATGTATAAATGTGTTTTCCAAATTCTCCTGCTGGTTTGCTCCCCTAACCTTTCCAATCCAGTTGTAGGCATGCTGCTCATTGTTTTTAATATCATCGCGACTACCTAAACTTGTATTTAAAACAATTTTTACGTTCGGATTCTCTACGCGAATCTCGCGCATCAATCTGATAATCTTATTCATTTTCCTACTCCATGAAGTATTGAAAAGCATGTTCTTTAGTGTTTTTAAATCATGGGCACGAACATTTAATTTTTCCGGAAAAATACCGACCACATCATTTTGATCGTCACTTAATTCATTGATTTTATTGTGATTTCCTAAGGCGATACCCAAAACATGGTAACCATGGTAAGATGTGCTTAATAACCCAAAATCAGAATTTGTAAAATTAGCATTATACCCCTTACCCGGTACGCCTCCGCCAAAACCATCTGCTACAACAAACCACGGCCTGTGATCAAGTTCTTTAATAGCATTTTTTAAATTCCAGGCTGCATGAGCTCTAATTGCTAAATGATGGGAGAGACGTGAATTAACGGTTATGTGTTCCTGAATTTTTAGAGCTTCATCAAATGTTCCCTCCGTGTCGGGATCTGTAACAAGGCTCGATTCAACTATAAACTTAACAGAATCCTCAGACTCAATTTGCTCAATGACTGATCGCAGGTTATCAATGTTACCGGGATCCGGAATAAGTAGTATCGCTGAATTTACACCTTCAAGCATATCCACAATTTTTGCATCATAGATGTCTAAAAGTTGATTTATTTGATGAACAGTAGCCGTTTCTTGAAATGTTACTTCGATTTCTGTTCTTAAAATGTTCAGATTAACACCTTTTATCTCTTCATTTGAAACAAGCTCTTCCGTAATCTCTGAAGGATATGTAAAATCAAAAGTGGCATTTATAATATTCTCATTATCATCACCCGGCAGACTCTCTAATGGTTTAGTTAAATCGATCGGGTCATCTTTATCTTGTATCGAAGATGTTGAACTGTCAGAGCATGACTGTACTGAAAAAAGAAGAAATACTGAAAGAATTAGTAGCCAAAATAGTTTTTCCATGTATTCTTGTGATAAACTTCCCTGAAATTTGCCCATGGTCCCACGCATTTAATATTCTTTTGTAGTCATTACTCTATAATTCCTATCAAGTACAGGCCTTTGCTGAAAAGACAGATTTGTTTCAATATTTAGGGCAATTTTCCGCACTCCTGTCCATCTGCCATGAACTAAGTGAACGAATAAAGAATATTGATACATGTATTACTTGATTAATTCCGCTTCCGACGAGATTTGGTTCCAATTCAGAAGTGAATTATGAGAAAGTTTAATTGAATCTGCGGAAGTTCCTGATACTGCTTGGTCGCTGAAATGTCCGTCAGTCATGAACAACCTGATTCACAAGAATGTACTGATCGTAATGGCGTACGCTTCTGCACTCTGCTGACGGTCAGGGGCAATTATTTCCACATCAATGAAAAAATCAGATACTTCTGAAATGGCCTTAATACCCGTTAATAATAAATTATCGTTATTGTAAAAACCTGAGTTCGATTCCTAAATATGTCAGATATCACCAAAAGCAGTCCAAAAAGGGCGTCATCTCGCACTTGATGCGTGATCTACTGTCCTTAACAGAGGCAGGAGATGCCGGATCTAAGTCCGGCATGACATATTTGTTGACGAATTAATTTAACTCACGCCCTTTTGGACTACTTTTGCCACTTTTTTAAATCGAACTCAGGTTAAAATAAAGATTGATTGATAAGGTTGAAACATATACAAATACCACAGTTTTTCCTCCAGCCTTACATTGAAAAATAAAATACTTTCAGATAATTGTATTTTTTTTCAGCAAGAACACAAGATTGTAATGATATAATGTAGAATTACATATTAAAATAAACTGTTACCCCAATTCCTACTTGTCAATGTCTCTACTTAAAATAAATTACATTTCGCTTTCACTAATATTGATTTACTCCTTTTTATCGCCGCTTAACGCCCAATCAAATAGTGAAAGCTCTGAAAACAATCTCGAAGCTTCAGACATATGGCCAAAATCTCTTGATGCTAAATATTATAATGAAACCTGGAATTATTACTTTGATTTTAACGATGGTACCAAGCTCTTCATAGAATTTTCGGTATCTGAATTCGGGCGCTTTAAATCAGCTGTAAGTGGAGCCAGAATTTCACTTCACGGTTTTGATGAAACTGGCAACGTATATCGAGTCTCAAGAGAGTATCCAATTGAAGATTTAGAGATGGATCAAGATGAGTTCAAATTAAACTTAAATCCAAGACAGGATAATATTTGGTTTAAAGGCAAATTACCAGAAGAGCATCATCTGCATATAGATACCGGTAAGGATGGAGTGCGATTTGATATTGATCTTTCACTTCATAATATACAACACGGAGAAATTGTTAATGGTGGTGTTTTCATGGTTGCAGCTGACTCTGTGGGAATCATAACACATATTCCGTTTGCTGAGGTCACCGGACAAATAACCATGAATCAAAAAAAGAGAGTAGTAAAAGGAACAGCCCAAATGGACAGGGTATATATGAGCAATAAAATTACTGATATTTTACATGCCGGTTATCGTTTTGCAAGTCTTCAAGATCCGTCTAATTGGCTATCAGTTATACTCCTTCAACCAAATAGCATGTCGCAAAATATGATTGGCTATATATTGAGGAGAGAAGAAGGACAAATTTCAACAGAAATTGTCAAATCGGCGACTGTGCATGAGAGTACTCAAAGCGTTTCTGCTATAACAATAACTTCCATGAATAATAACTATGAACTCATAAATAATTCAATTATTGAACGATATGGGATATTTAGTGAACTTTCATGGCTTGCCAGGAGAGCTGCCAGAATCGCTTTAGGAGGTGAACTAATCATTTTTAGAGGTGATGCAACTTTTTCAGGAACAGACATAGATGGCAGCGACGGGTATTATAATTTTTTCTTAATTGACTGATATGAATTACAGGCTTATAGTAATTACAATACTTTTAGGTTCATTTTTTCACACCTCCGCTCTATCCAAGAATAACAATGACAGGTTAAAAAATCATAGTATATACGGTGAAATATTTGGTGCTACTCACGGATTCTCGATTAGCTATGATTTTACATTTAGAAATACCTTTGGGACCAGGTTCGGGGTAGGAACATTATGGGCAGGTGATAATTTCGTTGGCGAAGGATACAAAAATTGTGAAAAAGTCGATTTTCGCGGTGAAGAAAGTTATGCATCAAACTCCGAGTTAGTTTCTGCGTCAAATTGCAGCCCGGCACTGTTTAGTACAATTAATTATTTGCCAAAAATACATAATGGTGATTTTGTGGATGTAAACCTTGAGTTAGCTACCGGATCGGGTATTTACTTAATACATGGTAACGTCAAGTCATATTTAATATTCAATATTGGCCTAAAAACTAACATTGAAGGTTTAATAATCAGGGCAGGCTATACACCCTTGTATAATTTTGAAAGAGTGTTACATGGTGCAGGGTTCAGCCTTGGCATGACTTTTAAAAATGCAAAGCGTGTAATTGAAAAATTCAATCTTTAAAATACTGATGTTCTTGTGAAAAAGATTCTAACTATTCTTTTAAAAAAAGTACTAAAACATCCATACCTGTTATTCCTTATCTCTGCAATTATCACCGTAATCTCTTTCTCTTATGCAGTAAGGCTGGATATTGAGACTGACTTCATAAATCTGATTCCGGAAGATTATGAAAGTGTTCTTGCTCTCGAAAAGGTCAGGGCCACCGTAGGGGGTGAAGGAAGTGATCTTGCTGTTGGAATCTTGAGCCCTGACATAGAAGCGTCTAAAAGATTTGCAGAGGACCTTATAGAGGAAGCAATGTCATTATCAAGAAATCCAGACTCGGAAAACTATTTCGCCTCTGTAGAGTATAGAAGGGAGATTTCGTTTCTTGAAGAAAATGCTCTGTATTTTGCCACTGAATCTGAGATTGAGGAGATTAAAGAGTATTTAAAAGAGGAGATTGAAAATGCAAAATTAGAGGTTAATCCATTTTTTGTCGACTTCAGCGATGACTTAGATCAAGAAGACGTAAGTGAAAATGACCTTGATAAGTTTCAGGATTTATATGATTGGTTAGTTGGCAGAGAGTATCCGGTCCATGAAGATGAATCATCATTGACTCTCAGATTTTTTCCTTCCGGATCACAAAGTAATGTTAGATATATAAATCAAGTCTATTCAGACATAGAGGATCTTATTATCGCGTTAGATCCCAAAGAATACCATCCTGAAATGGAGTATGTACTTGCGGGAAGGTTGATGCACCGGGCAATACAGGTAGAAGCCATAAGAAATGATGTGGCTAAAACCTTTGG
Organism: uncultured Rhodohalobacter sp.; assembly: GCA_964535495.1. Taxonomy (GTDB): domain Bacteria; phylum Bacteroidota; class Rhodothermia; order Balneolales; family Balneolaceae; genus Rhodohalobacter. The sequence goes on along the minus strand of CAZHUP010000085.1, from coordinate 2,312 downwards.
AATTGGTGTTGGAGCGGTTTTATTATTGGTTTGTATCTATTTTATGTACAAATCATACATCAGGAGAAAAGATGATGATCATTTACTCAGATCAATTTCACGCTTGTTCTTAAAACTTCCTTTTCTCTTGCTTATAATCTCAGTGCCTTTGTTAATGAGCATTACATGGACTTTTGGTCTTGCCTATCTTCTCATTGGTAATCTTAATATGATGACGTCAACCCTTGCATTACTTTTATTTGGATTAGGAGTCGACTTTGGGGTTCATTTCTTTGCAAGATATTCCGAAGAAAGAAAAAAGGGCAGTGATGTAAATGGTGCTGTCTATACAACTATTTTCAATACAGGTAAAGCTATTTCTGCTGGATCTGTTACTACTTGTCTTGCACTTTTTATACTTGGTTTCGCCGATTTTAGAGGATTTAGTGAGTTTGGTATAATAGCTGGTTATGGGATCGTTTTTGCAATGATCGCTATGTTACTAATTATGCCGGCTTTAATAAAAATTTTCGAGAGCTGGGGTGTATTAAAGCTGGACTTGGAGGATAGTGCCAAAACTGCCATGAAAGAAGAAAGGCAATTATATCCTGGCAGAAAAACAATTTTATTACTTGGAACTCTGACAATTGTCGCTTCCATAATTCTTGTTCCAAACATTTCATTTGAATATCAATTCAACAAATTAGATCCCCAATATCCTGAGTATGATGCAAAAAAAGCTATTGTAGATCAGGCTTCAAGTGGCAGAAGAGGCAGTAATCCGGCATTTATAGTTACAGAAAGTCCTGAAGAAGCTTTACGCGTTGCTGACGAAATCAGGAGGATGATTCATAATGATACAAGCATAACGACTATTGCAGAGGTTCGAACATTACAAGATCGTTTTCCGCTTAAATTTGAAAGGCAAATCTCTAAACTTGAAAGTATTAATGAAGTAAGAGAACTACTGGAAAGTGAGTATCTACAAAACGAGGATTCAGAGGATCTGGTGAAATTAAGTAAAGCAGCACAAACTACAGATCCTGTTGAGATAGATATGGTCCCAAAATTTTTAAAGGATTCATTTGTAACTCAAGATGGTGAATTCGGAACATTCATTATGATTTATCCATCAGGCACCCTATCCGACGGAAGAAGGTCAATTGAATTTGCAAATGAGATCGGTGAATTCACATCTGAAGACGGAACGAAATATTATGCAGGTTCAACCTCAATTATTGCGGCTGACATGTTGATGCTTTTACAGAAAGAATCTCCTTGGATGATAACCGGAGCTTTTTTGGTCGTGTTTATTATGATGGTGATTATTTTCAGGTCTTTCAAATGGGCATTAATTGCAGCTGTTCCACTAATTCTGGGAATTACCTGGATGTTGTTAGTGATGTTTCTTTTTGGATTAAAATTGAATTTTTTCAACCTGGTAATTTTCCCTGCACTGCTAGGCATCGGAAATGATGATGGAATACACATGGTTCACCGCTACCTGGAGGAAGGACGCGGTTCAATAATGAAGGTGTTAAGATCTACGGGCGAACATTGTACAATTGGCACATTTACTACTATGATCGGCTTTTTTGGATTAATTTTCAGTTTCCATCCCGGTTTGCAATCAATAGGGCTCGCAGCATTAATTGGCGTGTTTACAGTTTTAATCGCTACCCTGATATTAATCCCTGCTATTATCAGCGTAATGGAAGAGTACAATATGATTTAGAAGTTAGATCTTTCACATACAATGTCGTATAGATTCTGTTTCAGCTAATATTACAATCCATAACTTGTATTGGCGGAGGAAGAGTCATACATCAGAATACTAATATAACCAGGTAGGTGACTGTTATGATTCATAAAGTTTTAATTTCTTTAATTTTATCTTTGCTGATGTTAATGGCAGTTGATTCTACCCTGGCACAACAAAAAGTACAGGACGAGCAAACTGCACTGTTCAAAGCTGCAAAAGATGGCCTTCTTCAAGATGTTCAAGCCGCCCTTGATGAAGGCGCCAATCTTAATGCCAAAGATGATGACGGCAACACCGCCCTGATGGCAGCCTCTCAGGAAGGACATTCCGGCGTCGTTGAATTTCTGTTGGAGAACGGTGCTGAAGTGAATTTGAAGCGTTCCGATGGTGGAACCGCCTTGATGTTAGCCTCGTTTCAAGGGCATTCTGACGTGGTTACCATGCTCTTGGAGAACGGTGCTGAAGTGAATTTGAAGAATTCAGATGGCACCACCGCCCTGATGGCAGCCTCGTTACAAGGACATTCCGGCGTCGTTGAATTTCTGTTGGAGAACGGTGCTGAAGTGAATTT
>CAZHUP010000084.1:0-11521 GCA_964535495.1 uncultured Rhodohalobacter sp. | reverse complement strand
CACGTCTCATTATTTAAAAATAAATAATAGAGTTTTACTCTTTGATGTCGATCAGTTCAACTTCAAAGATCAGTACTGAACCCGGCAGGATAATGCTTCCCGGAGGAGGGTTGGTTCCGTATGCGAGCTCAGATGGAATGAAAAACTCATAGGTTGCGCCTTCACGCATCAGTTGAAGTCCTTCAGTCCAACCGGGAATAACTTGATTCAGAGGAAAAGTTGCGGTTTGATTTCGGCTGTAAGAGCTGTCAAACTCTTCACCGGTAATGAGAGTTCCTCTGTAGTGAACTTCCACTTGGTCCGTTGCTTCAGGCCTGTCACCGGTTCCTTCCTCAACAACCCTGTATTGAAGTCCTGATTCGGTTACCATTACATCCTCACGTTCTGCATTCTCTTCGAGAAAAGCCTGACCTTCGGCACGCTGACCCTCAGCCTGCTCAGATCGCTCCATCTCTTGTCGCTGTTGAGCTTCCATCATATAAGACTGAATAGTCTGCTGCATTGCCATCATATCCATTTCCGGATCTTCTTCAGCCAGTGCTTTTTGAAAGCCGGCGATATAGTTTTTCATGTCGATATCGGTTAATCCTTCCTGTGCCATACCTGAACCTTGAAGGTAACCAATGCTATAACTAACGCTGTCGGCTTTTGAACTCAAATCAGCATTTGGGCTGTAGTTTTCTGACTCGCAGGCGGAAAATAAAAATAAGCCTGTTATGGCCAGTATAATCGGTGTTTGAAAAATATATTTCATGAAATCTATCGTTCTGTAGTTTTTATTATTTGTTGATGGATTACGATTACTTTGTAAAAAGTAAGAAGTTCCTTAAATCTAGTTGTGTGTAATATAGTGTAGATAACGCAAAGTATCAGGAAGCAGATAAATTTGGTTCGCTAATTATTGAGATAAATGGACAGCTCTTAAATCTATCATGGCATTGATAGTGATCTCCGTAAAATCCATTCCCCTGTCAAAAGAATTAACACCAATGCGAACCAGAAAGCGCTGTATTCTCTTAAGTAGGATTGGGTAACAGAAATCTCTTCAATAGATTCATACAGACTCTGTTCTTCTAAAAAGGTATTAAATCTTTCAAACTGCAGTTCATCAAGGAATAGTCCGCCACTATTCTGAGCGATGCTTCTGAGCGTTGCGTCATCCCGTTGAGTGTTTAATATTTCAACGTTAGACTGGCCAACGCTTATTCGTGTTTCATCAGATCCCAGATCACGGTTATTTAAAGTTGCATTAGCTTCTGCTCTGTAAGTACCGCTTGGCAGTGTGCCAATATCGGCAATGTAATTCCCCGAACCTGTATGTCTCATTCTAAATGAACTAAGCTCCGTATCACCGTCAATATCAAAAACTCCTACGTCAATCATTCCGTTTAACTCGGGCTCTCCGCGCTCATTAATGAGTGTTCCCCGAATTTGAATCGTCTCGTTTTCCGTATAGTTACTTTGCAGTGGTTCAATTGTAAGTGTTCGGCGATCAGGTGGGGTGGATGTCCATGATACTAGATTATCAATCAGTTTTCTGAAAAACTGACCTGATTGATCCTGCCGGCTCAACCGATATTGATACCATCCATAAGCATTTACCGTAGCCAGGCGACGGTTTGCCACTTCATCAGAAACTAAAACCGGAATATTGGTTTCTGCTCCCTGAAAATTTGCTCGAATTAAAATTTGGCCGGCAGGTGAAATGGAGTATTCACCTTGATGGGATATGAGTGCCGGAAGGGTTCGCTCCGGAGGAATAGTCAGCTCCACAAGGGGGTGAGACAAATCAGAAGAGGAGCGAACCGGACGTATCTCAGAGGGTGAACCGGGAGATTGCGGAAAAGCACTCTTCAAGCTATTGAAATTTTCAGCTCCTCTAAATGAAGAGGGAAGAGTAAAAATTATGACAGGTTTTTGATCAATGATGTTTATTAATCTTTCGGCAATAGCAGATTCTGCCGGCGGCTCACCATGAATGATAAAAAGGTCTACCTCATCTTGATTAAATTCGGATGAGAATGGGTCAATATCAGAAAATCGCTCGCCACCAAGCCATGTTGATTGTATGAGTTCGTTTTGAATGTCTGTTGCAATCTGATTTCGTATTGCTGCAACATCAGGGTGAATTTCGAAAGCAATTGAAAAAATTCGGGTTTTATCATCCAAAACATCCATTGTAAAAGAGAACCTGTTATTCTCTGTGGTGAATTCGTTCTCTATTGGTACAATATCGACTGCTAAATCGTATAGTCCGGGCTCGCTGTACTGCCTTTCAAATTCAATGAGCCGACTTCCTGATGGTGATTGAAATTCAATTTCTGTAGTCTCTACAACGGTACCGTTTTCAATAAGCCTTACTTCCGTCTGTTCATTTTCCGCTTGCTGATACTGAATCTCAGCTGTAATACGATTCAGGGTATTCGTATAAACCGGGTCACTGTATTCCACTTCAGAAATAGCCAGATCACGTACCGCTGTCGTATCTCCCAGGGGTACTGTAAAAACCGGAATGGAAAGCTGAGTGGCCGTAAACAGAGGATTTCTTCCTTGTGTCGCAATTCCATCACTGAACAGGATGGCGGCTTTAAACCGATTTTCATTTTCCAGGATATGATTCATTACGGCATTAATGTGAGTGCCTGTGCCATCCAGCGACAATTCATTACCCGGACTTATCTCTGTATCGAAAAGATAGTCTGTGTAGGTAAATCTTTCATCACGGGAATCGGTAAACAGTTCTTTACGTTGCCGATAGGATTCAAGTCCTTCATATTCGCCTCTTTCAAGAGATACACTTATGGAGTTATCGTGGTAGACAGCAATTTGTGGCGATTCTGTTGTGACAGATTCACGGGTGAAAAAGGGATTTAGCAACAAAAAAAGTAAGATCAGTAAAGTGGAAGAGCGAAGTGTAATTAAAGCCCACTTTTTAAAAGGGCCACCTTTTTTCAGGTCCCGATAGGTGTAGTAAGAGATAGACGTGGTAAGAATTGCAAGAACTGCCAGAATAATAACCGGCAATATTGGGCTGAACCCCTGGAAAAATGCAATCTGCATAGTCTACCGGATTATTGAATCAATTCTTGTTGTGGTTCTTACAATCTGTCTAAAAGATGTTTGATGATATCCACAGTAGTCAGTCCTTCTGCTTCTGCCGCATAATTGGTCACAATGCGATGTCGAAGAACCGGTGTTGCAAGTGCTTTGATGTCATCTAACTCAACATTGTACCGACCGTTTGAAAGTGCTCTTGTCTTGGCACCTAAAATTAAATATTGAGATGCCCTTGGTCCGGCTCCCCAGCTTAAATATTTATTGATAAACTCAGGGGCCTGTTCTGTTTTAGGACGTGTTTGAGTGACAAGCTTTATGGTTTTGTCTAAAACATGTTCAGGAACGGGAACCTCACGAATCAGTTTCTGAAAATCAAGAATTTGACTTTTTTCAAGAACGGATTGAATCTCTTTTTTATACGCAGAGGTGGTCTGTTTTACAATCTGTTTCTCTTCATCAGGGTGGGGATAGTTGAGATGAATATGAAACATAAATCGATCCAGTTGTGCTTCAGGCAGGGGATATGTTCCTTCCTGCTCAATCGGGTTTTGCGTGGCAAGTACAAAAAATGGATCATCCAGGATAAATGTCTGTCCTGATGCAGTTACTTTATGTTCCTGCATTCCCTCAAGAAGGGCTGCCTGAGTTTTAGGAGGAGTACGGTTGATTTCATCAGCCAGAACAATATTGGCAAAAATTGGTCCCTTGATGAATTTAAAATGCTTACGGCCGGTCTCTTTATCATCTTCAATCACTTCCGTACCTGTGATGTCGCCGGGCATTAGATCAGGAGTGAACTGAATTCGGCTAAATGATAAATTCATCGTATCAGCCACGGTTTGAATGAGCAGAGTTTTTGCCAAACCCGGTACTCCAACCAATACACAGTGTCCGCCGGAGAAGAGTGAGATCAGTAGTTGATCTACCACTTCTTTTTGACCAACTACTACTTTCGAGATTTCTTCCTTTATCGATGAAAAAGCGCTGCTAAACTTTTCAGCGGCTTCCACCGGTTCCTGAATGCTATCTGAATTCATTATCTCTGAATTATGGGGTAGCCGGTTCAGGTTCCTGCAAAATCGGATCAGTCAGGCCTTCCACATCAGGCATAGGAATTTTAAACTCTATGAAAACTTCGTCCCTTAATCCTTCAAGCCAGGTTCTGAACTCCTCCATCTGCTTCTGCTGGAGGGCAATATCCCGTATCCGGTCGTAGTCCTGATCTAAGTTAGCGACATGCTCAGGGATGTGTCTGTCCAGCCTCACTATTCGAAATGCTCTGCTCACGTTTTGACGTGGGGGATTGTAGGAGCGAGGCTCAGAAATTTCACCCTCTTCTTCCAGCAGCAAAACAATTCTGTAAAGTGCTGGGTCCAGCTGGCTAATAGGTATGAGTCGATCACCTGTTTGTCTGTTTACGATACGTCCGCCTAAGGCATTGGTAGCTTCATCCTCAGAATATTTTCTGGCCATGTCAGAAAATCGCTTGTCGTGATTAAGTACGCTGTCGCGGATGGCATTGAGTTTATCAATGGCTTGATCTTCATCAACAAGTGTTTCATCAATTTTAATTAAAACGTGACTCGTTGCAATTTGCTCTCCTCGACGCTCATCCAGCCTGATTATGTGGTAACCAAATTCAGTTCGCACAACTTCAGAAATTTCTCCAACTTCTATTGCCGTAGCTGCTGCGGAATAGTTTGCTACTAAATCATTAACTGACAACATCGGCAATGAACCGCCTCGCTGGGATGACGGATCTTCACTATGTCTTCTGGCCATCTCCTCAAAATCTTTTCCTTGATTTACGATGGAGTCCCTGATGGCTTCAGCCTTCTGTAATGCAGCACTTCGGGCATCTTCAAGAGGGGGTGGGATAACAACTATTTGTGAAATTCCAACCTGTTCCGGTATAGTGGGCAGTTGATCTTCCGGAATGCTGTTAAAAAACTCCAAAACTTCAGGTCGGGTAATACTTATTTTACTCATTTTAGTCTGCTGAACACGCTGTACTACCATCTGCTCACGAAACTGATCCCTAAAATCGGCCCTGAGCTGAATAATGCTTTTCCCAAATGCCTCTTCAACGGCTCGTTCACCACCTGCTTGTCGAATCAAATCATTAATTCTGGCATCCATCTGTCGGTTTACCATGTCGTCTGATACGGTAATAGAATCCACCTTTGCCCTCTCCAGCATCACATAGTTATCAACCATGCTTTGCAGTGCACTGTACCAGAGATCTTCGCTGAAATTGATCTGCTCGCCTTGTGCTTCTACCTGATTCATATATTGACTGACTTCTTCGTCAACGTCAGATTTCAGGATAATTCGATCGTTTACAACAGCGATTATACGATCGGCTACGCGTGTTTGCTGTGCAATAAGGGAGCTAGAGAAAAAAGAGAGTATAGCTGTGAAAAAGAGAAGCCGTTTCAAAAAATGAGTCATTATAAATTCGTGTCTGTTTCGTATTAATTGGTGGAAAATTGGTAGTCAGAAATTATACTTTCGATATCAGTAACGTTCTTTCTGTCTATTTCATTATTCGCGCTCGCCTCAAGATACAGATTACGTAAGTAACTATTGGTTATTCTTCGGGCTTTTTCAAGTTTAAGCCACTCCTCAATTTGAGGGATTAACCATTCAAGGTCAGGATGGTCACCGGCAGGTCTCTCTTCCATTAGCTGAACAAGGTGATATTGCCCTCCATGAAAGTGAATGGGTGAGCGCTCCGATAAACCGATCACGTTCAAGTACCGGTTTAGCATAGGAACATCACCGCCTGCCATAGAGATAGGCCAGAATTGCTGAGACTGCCTGAACTGCAGATCAGGATTTACGCTGTAACTTTCAAGAATTTCTCTCCACTCCTCGCCTCGCATAAGGGCACGATTAGCGTTATCTGCATCCGTTCTGGTTTGAGTGGTAATGTGCCTGTAGCGAATATACTTTTCGTCTAAAGTAAATTGATCTTTGTGAGTCTGATAATAAGTCTGAGCCTCTTCGCGGGTAACCTCAATTTCGTTCATATTTCTATCAACGATGTAATCTTTGAGGGCTTGCTCCAGAATTTGATCTCTTAATCGCTGAATTTTTCGGTTAACTTCAGGAGTTCGATGCAACCCTATATTTTCAGCATGATTTACGCTTATAGCAGAGTTGATCCACTGTTCGGTATACTGCTCAATGGCCTGTAGAGTATCTTGTCTTAGTATAGATGTAGGAATCTCGTCAAGAGCCATCTGCAATGTCAACGTCTCGCCACCGGCTCTTGCAAGTACCGGTGAATCCGTTTGCTGAAAGTTTGCATCACAACCGGACAGCAAAAGAGTTAATAAGAGTACAATGGATAGGTAGTGGTTAACCTTCATAGAACAAAGAAAACGTTAAACCGAAATTTTAGATCTATTTGAAATAGACCTTGAAAAATACCATTAATTATGGGGTAAGAAAATAAATTTATAAGTGCCGGTATATACACCCTATTTACTACAGAAAATTATCAAAATAACATACCAGCAATTGTAGCTGTCATCATATTTGCCATAGTTCCGGCTAAAACTGCTAAAAGCCCGAATCTGGCCAGATCAGATTTTCTGTTAGGGGCCAGTCCGCCAATACCGCCAATCTGAATGGCAATAGATGAAAAGTTGGCAAATCCGCAAAGTGCAAATGTTGCCATCGTGATTGTTTTGGGGGAGAGTGTTCCATCCGCAACCATATCCGCCATCTGGAGATAAGCAACGAACTCATTCAATACCACTTTAGTCCCAAGTAAAGATCCCATATTTACGGCATCCGCCCACGGCACCCCCATAAGAAAAGCTAATGGGGCTAAAGTCCACCCAAGCAGGGTTTCGATAGTTAAATTAAAATCAGGAAAAAGTGCATTAAAGCCGGTAATTTCACCAATTTCGAATAAGAAGTAGTTTGCCATTGCCAGCAAAGCTATAAACGCCAGAAGCATAGCACCAACATTTGCAGCCAGTTTCAATCCAACTCCGGCACCGGTTGCAGCCGCATCAATACCGTTGGCATCTGTTTTTTCAACACTCATCTTAACATCGCCCTTGGTAGCCGGTTCTGCCGTTTCGGGATATAAAATTTTAGCAATCACAAGTGCAGCGGGTGCAGCCATTAAACTGGCGCCCAAAAGTTGTTCCGCAAATAGCAGGCGCCCTACATCAAGTGGTACATTATTTGCCAGAGCGTATGAGTTACCAAGCATCTGAACGTAGGCTGCCATCACACCGCCCGCAATAGTTGCCATACCACCGGTCATCACGGTCAAAAGCTCAGACTGAGTCATTTTGCTAATGTAGGGTTTAATGACTAGCGGCGACTCCGTTTGACCCACGAAAATATTTGCAACAACGGATAAGGATTCCGCACCGGATGTGCCCATCACTTTCTGCATCCCCCTGGACATATAGCTGACAACCTTTTGGAGGATGCCATAATGGTAAAATATCGCCGTCAGCGAAGCGAAAAATACAATTGTTGGTAAAACCTGAAATGCAAAAAAGTGCCCCATACTTCCCTCCATACCGGGGCTCTTCGCAAGATCACCAAATATGAATTCCGCTCCTGCAGTGGTAAAATCGAGCACAACAACGAAAAAACTGGATACCCAGCTGAAGAAATCTTTAGGCCACCCCAAAGGCGCCCAAATCTCGGCCATATTTGCACCTTTAAGTATGAAAATTGCCAATATAAATTGAATACCCAACCCGGTTCCGACAAGCTTCCAGTTAACGGCTTTTCTGTTTTTGCTCAGAAGTAGGGCAATGGCAATGATAACAGCCATTCCGATGAGTCCGCGGAGAATGTTCATGCTTTCGTCTCTTTAGGTTTCTGTATGGTAGTTTCTTTTGTATTCATATCAGGGATGGGTTTCCCTCGTTTTTGATCAACCGGCGGGCGAAAACAGTGACGGGCACGAGGTTCATAAGCATCTTTTTCGCCAACGAGAACTTTGTCTTTATTTTCTACAACACGCTGAGAGAAGTTGGCAATCATACCGCTTTCTGAACAGATTGCGTGAAGTTTGGTTACAAACTCTGCAATGGCAAGGAGCTGAGGCATCGGTTCGAATGGCTTTCCTTCAAAATCCATGTCAAGACCGGCAACAATAACACGTTTACCGTCATTTGCCAATGTGTTGGCCACGTCAATTATACGCTCATCAAAAAATTGTGCCTCATCTATACAAACTACTTTAGCCGTTGAGGTTAGAAGTATAATTTGATCGGCAGTATCAACCTGTATTCCGGGGAGGGCAGTCTCGTTATGAGATACAACTTGCGAATCACTGTAGCGGTTGTCGATTGCCGGTTTTACAACAACTACCCGCTGACCTGCAATGTGAGCACGTTTGGCTCTGCGAATTAATTCTTCTGTTTTTCCACTAAACATTCCACCGCAGATCACTTCAATCCAGCCAACCTGATCTGAGACAAAACCGGGTTCATTTATCATTCTTCGTATTCCTCATTTCATTTACTGCGTGGAATATATCCTTGTAGAGATAAAAGCAAAAGTTTTCTTTTATACCGGCATACTTGAACAAACGGTTCAGTCTGGTTTATGAAATATTCTTATCTTTTCATCGAATGATCCTATTAAAATTCTCATCCCTTTCGGAAAAAAGAAGTTAACTATTCATGCTCGAACGAATTAAAGACCTTCACAAAATCAGTATCAGTAAACTCCGCTTATTTCCACTCTTACTGTTACTGGTCCTGACATTACCCTTGCAAGAAGCTCAGGCTCAGCTATTTGAAAATTTTGAAGAGGGTTCAAAAGGAAGTTACGCCGCCGGAAATGTAGAACTGCAGACAGGTGAATGGTTACTGGATGATGCTCTTCTTGGAAATCAGGATGGAGACAGAAAAAACGGTGACCAATCCGTTCGAATTCGGGATGGTTTGATAGAAATGCTTTTTGATTATGATGAAGGTGCCAATGAAATTCAATTCTTTGCATCTAATGCAGGTTTTAGCGGAGATACAGGCGGAATAATTCGCATTCTCTATTCACAAGATGAAGGAGAGAGCTGGCAGCAGGCAGGTGGGGATATTGAACTTTCTGATGAGTTCAGGATCTATTCCATTCCGATGAGTGTAGCAGGTAATGTCCGGTTCAGAATAGAGAAAGTAGAGGGTGGAAGAATTAGTTTTGATGATTTCACAGTCGAACCTTTTGTAGAGTTAGCGGAAGATCCCAAAATTGAAGTCAGAATTGAAGGAGCTGTTTTTGGTGACGGCACTGTTCTGAACTATCCGGCCATCAATAATGGAAGAGAATACTCTAAGTCAATGCGGATTACAAACATGGGTGAACCGGATCTGAATTTGGACGAAATAGTTAGTACGAATCCAAACCTGTTTTATATTATCCCTGAACCGGAAGCTCCAATTCCGGGTGGAGAATCATTTGAAATTGAAGTTCTTTTTTCGCCCGACGATCCCGGGAGTTACGAAAGTGTAATAACCATTCGAAGTAACGATCCTGAAACTCCCGAATTTGAAATAAACCTGACAGGTGTGGCGATTGATGAAAATGAACTGATACCGATCAATAATGCGAGAGAGGTTGCATTTGGGACAAGGGTTACTGTTGCCGGAAGAGTCAGCGTTTCTGGCGATTTTAATGGGCCTGTTTTTTTCCAGGATGAAACGGCCGGAATGGCGGTATTTGAAACTAATCTGATTGATACTGCCGCCCGGGGAGATTCAATTCAGGTTACCGGCCCGGTTACGGAGTATAATCCAATAAACGGAACCCCCGGTACATTTTTGACTCAAATCGCTACCGTGGAAGGGGATGACAGTGTTATTTATGAAATCATAGAAACAGAGAGAGTAGAGCCTGAACCTGCAGTGATAAACATTCAAGAGATGAATAGTGGCGTTTATGAAGGGCGGCTGGTTCAACTTCAAAACATAAATATTCGGGCTTCCGGAGTGTTTATTGGAGACAGTAATTATTCCATCTCGGATGCGAGCGGTTTCGGTGAGCTCAGAATTGACGGAAATGTTGACGATTTGATAGATGCGTTTATACCATCAGACCCGGTTGAGATTACGGGTGTTGTGGATCGTTTTAGCGGAACATATCAAATTAAGCCGAGAGATAGTGAAGATCTGGCTGCCGAACCATTCATTCCGGAAGGGGAAGATATTGATCAAGACCTTACGCTCGACGTAGTAACCTGGAATATAGAGTGGTTTGGTTCTGACAACTTAGGTCCGGATGATAACGACCTGCAAATGAACAATGTTATTAAAGTTATCAACGAGATTGATGCTGATATCTACGCTTTTCAGGAAATTGCCAGTCAGGTCGCCTTTTATTCATTGGTTGACAGTCTTGATCGATTTAGCGGTTTTACAGCAACATTTGGCCAAGCTCAAAAAACAGCCTATCTGTTTAAGACTGCAGTTGTTGATTCTTTAGACTCAGGACTTCTATTTGATGGACAAGAAAGCTTTGACTGGGCCGGACGTCTGCCACTATTTTTTGAAGTTAACGCAACAGTTGACGGCATTTCAAGACGTATATTTTTATATAATATTCACGCAAAGGCGTTTGGTGATCAGCCGTCTTACAATCGTCGGTTAAATGCTGCCAGATCTCTGAAAGAATACCTCGATGAAAACCGTTCGAACGACAGAGTTATTTTTTTGGGAGATTTCAATGATCAACTAACTCTTTCTACTTACGATGGTGCAGATCAATCACCATACTCTGTATTTCTTGAGGATGACAGGTATTATGCCGTTACTAAAATGCTTGAAGAGAAAGGATTTGCAAGCTATCTGGCAGGTGAATTCAGGAGCATGATTGATCATATCATCATAAATGAAAACATGGCCGATTATCATATAGATGGTGCCCAACGAGTTGAAAACCCGGTTTACATCGAAAACTTTGTAAACACAACATCCGATCATGCACCCGTCTGGACACGCTTTCAATTTACCGGTGAACCTGTAGAGCTGCCTAGAGAAATTGTAGTTGAACCCAACTATCCTAATCCGTTCAATCCGTCTACCATAATCCCTTTTTCCCTGCCTGAACCATCAATTATAACAGTTGAGGTTTATGATGCCTTGGGACGCAGGGTAGCTATTGCGGCAGATCAACAGAACTTTCCTGCTGGAGATAATGAAGTTGAATTTAATGCTGGCAGTCTCTCATCAGGGGTTTATATATATAGAATCAAGTTTGAAGATGGAACAGTAATTACTGAAAAAATGATGCTGATTAAATAATAAAATTAGTCAAAATATATACTTGTTGGCTCAAATCAGATGTGATATTCAGATAAAACTGTCAAAAAGAGGTATACATAAAGCTTAATTTTGTTTATTTTTGCGGTTCGCGAAATTTAAATTTTCGTGAGACTGATCTCATCCGAAATTGATATTATTTTAAGAATACCAAGAGTTTAAATAAT
>CAZHUP010000083.1:0-11602 GCA_964535495.1 uncultured Rhodohalobacter sp. | reverse complement strand
ATTTTTCTCAACGCTGGCAAATAATGTGGATTTAACCATTAATGGAAACTACATAGAAGATACAGAACAGCGTTTTTTACTCGATGCTGACCTAGACCGCGCTCTACAGGATGATGCCGGTGTTATAAACCGAAATCCGGCAGCTTACGGTTTCAATCCAAGACCACCGACCGGCCAGACAAGAATTAACGGCTCTGCAGTAGTAGGGTACCGATTTTCAAATACTATCCAGGCAAACTTTGAGTATGGGTTTACACAAATTCTGCCAAAATCGTCCCGGACGTTTAAACGAACAACCCACGATATTCGGTTTAATATCCGAATCAATATTCGTTCTTCGTAGCCCGAAAACTTTCATAGAAGTTTAGGTTCTGCTTGATTATTATGTTCAGGACAGAATTTAAACCTACCGGCAAATCTATGAAACTATTGAAATGGCCCGCTCTCTCAGTACTTCTCATCCTTACACTTTCGTGCAGTGACAATAATACTGTTGACACCCCGGACTTTACCTATCTCGTTTCGGAAGATTTCAACCGTACAATTACTCAATCATCAATGGAGTTTTTCTGGACCTTTGCAGGTCAGCCCGATGCTGCTGCCTACATTAACTACGACGTTGATGTGTACAGGATTGTTTACCAGACTGCGGATATAAATGGTGATTTCATCGAAGCATCAGGAGCTATAATTGTGCCGAAAAATGCATCCCAGCCGGGCCTTTTGTCCATACAGCACGCAACAATATTTTCTAACGATGAAGCACCATCGGTTGATGCCACAGCCAACTCAGTGGTAACCCGAAAAGCTATTTTTGCATCTGTCGGGAATATCGTCTTTCTGCCGGATTACCTCGGTTATGGGGTTACGGCAAATCGTCCGCACCCGTATCAGCATAAAGAGTCGCTGGCAACGGTAAGTTACGATATGATAATGGCGGGACTGGAGTTTCTTGAGGCAAATGGTATCGAATGGTCGGCCAGTACGATCGACCTGCTCGGTTATTCTGAAGGAGCCTTTGCAACACTTGCACTTGCTCAGAAAATAGAGGCCGGACCTTTAGCACTTCAGGCCGGATTGATATCTATGGGGGCACCAATATTTGACCTGTCATCCACGATGAACTATATCATAAACAATATCGATGAGCCTGCTGAGTGTGTAGCATGTTACGCCTACTTTTTACAAAGCTACCATGAGATCTATAGCTTACCTCGTCCGCTGAGTGAGTATTTCAATTCACCGTATGATGAAAGAATTTCAGAAGGGCTTTTTGACGGTTCTCAGAGTGCAGCTCAGGTAGTTTCTCAGCTTCCTGAGACTCTGACAGAACTTTTCACTGAATCGTTTATTGATCGGTATCTGAATGGAGAGGAAGATGATCTCACATCAGCAGTTGCAGAGAACAATATCATGTATGTTCCAAATGGTGACGTACTGTTGGTACACGGGGATGCAGATGGTGTTGCGCCAATTTTCAATAGCGACGATTTTGAAGATCGAGCCCTGCAGTCTGGTAAAACGAATTTTACATACATCAGGCCGGAGGGTGTGAACCACTCGGATGGCGTCTTTTACTGGGGGTTGGAAACATTGGCACGTTTGAGCGGTGCCTCAAAGATTCTTGCGCAAAATTAACTAAGAGCCGAATATCTCTTTCAGTATCTGAGAGGAAATTTCAGCTTTCGATCCGGAAAATTTAACTTGTCGGTTGTGGCCAATCAGATGTATAGTGTTGGTGTCTGTTGCAAATCCTGTCCCTTTTATAGTGATTGAGTTTGCACAAATCCAGTCCAGGTTTTTTCGTTTTAGTTTGCTGTTGGCATTTTCGATCAGGTTGTCGGTCTCCATGGCAAAACCGATCAGCATCTGTCCCTTTTTTTTATTTTCCCCAAGCCAGGCGAGGATGTCAGGATTTCTTTCAAGTTGAACAGAGAGAGCAGCCTGCTCTTTCTTCTCTTTTTGATCTGAACGGGTTGCCGGCTTGAAGTCTGATACTGCAGCTGATTTAATAATAATGTCGGCATTCTGATGATCTTTGATCAAATTGAAAAGGTCATCAGCGGCAATAAACTGTTCGGTTTGTATTCGATCAGGGATTGTTTCTGTAATCGGACCGTGAAGCAGTATGACGTCAGCTCCGAGTGCCCGGGCAGCTTCAGCCATGGCGATACCCATTTTGCCGGAGCTTGGGTTGGATATAAATCGAACCGGGTCGATAAATTCACGCGTAGGCCCGGCCGTAACTACCACTTTTTTACCGGTTAAAGGGCCCTGAATACGGTGGTCTTTAATAATTTCAGCAGATCGCTTTACAATAGCATCAGGTTCAGGCAACCGGCCTACAGCATCAAGCCCGCTGGCTAAATATCCTGTATCGGGCTCTAGAATATAAAACCCCATCTTCTCTGCTTCTTTTAAATTCTTTGATACCGAAGGGCTTTCATACATTTCACCATCCATGGTAGGACAGATCAATATCGGGCACCGGGCAGCAAGAAGGGTGGAGGTAAGCATATTATCAGACTGGCCGTGGACAATCTTGGATAGTGTGTTAGCCGTGCAGGGGGCAATGACAAATAGGTCGGCCCACTCTCCCCAGTGTATATGCTTGGTCCAGTTTTTGCCGGGTTCAGTGTCGTTAAAAACTTCAACAGCAACTTCGTTTCTGCTCAGAGCGGCAAAGGTCTCAGAACCAACAAAGCGGGTAGCCGATGGGGTCATGGTAACCCTTACTTCAGCTCCCGCTTTTTGAAATTCCCGTAAAAGATAAACTGCTTTATAGGCAGCTATGCCACCGGTAACGCCAAGTATAATGCGTTTCCCGGCAAGCATTTTTAAATCTCTTTATTTGGGTAACGATAAGTAACTTTGTCTTCCAGCATTTCACTTACTGATCGCTGAGTTGCATGCGGCAGTTTTTCAAATGCTTTTGAAATTCTCTCTTGCTCTTCGTTGAACGTGAACTCATCTTCATCTTCGAAGCCTTCAAAATATTTGAGCTTCTCATCGAGCTCCATTTTTTCCTGAGCAGCGATTTGACGGGCACGTTTAGACATGGCTACAATTTTCTCGTAACGGTTGCCTTTTTTGATGCCCAGGTTTTCTAAGTTGAGTGTTCGAATCGGCATAATAGTGTCTTATGATTTAATAAAATTTGAAACCGTTTCTTTGATCCGGCTGTATGCAGACTCCAGATCATCATTGACTATGACAGTATCGAAGTTGGATGCATACGTCATCTCTTTTTCAGCGCGTTCTATACGTGTTTCGAGGGATTCATCAGTCTCGGTGCCTCGTGCAATCAAACGCTCTTTTAAAACTTCTAAGGATGGCGGTTGAATAAAAAGAGTTAATGCTTTATCGCCATATCGCTCTTTAACATTCATCGCACCCAATACATCAATGTCAAGCAGAATAAAATAACCTTTATTTAATTCATTTTCAACGACAGAACGCAAAGTTCCATACATGGTGCCGTTGTAAAACTCTTCCCACTCTAAAAACTCGTTGTTTTCAACTTTTTCTTTAAAATCGTCTTTAGACAGGTAGTGGTAATGAACGCCGTCTTGTTCTCCTTTTCTGGGCTTTCGGGTGGTAGCACTTACAGAAAACTTCAGCTGATCAAAATCATTTAACAGGCGATTGGTCATGGTGGATTTCCCGCCACCGCTCGGCGAGACAAGAATCAGGATTTTTCCCTTTTTAGTCATATAGATGATGAATCTTTACTTCAAAATTGTTAGAAATCGCTACTCGATGTTTTGGACCTGTTCGCGTACCTGTTCCAGTTTTTCTTTTCCCAAAACGATATGGTGAGCAACCTTTGAATCGTTTGCTTTGGAGCCGATGGTATTCAGTTCGCGGTTAATTTCCTGGCATAAAAAGTTGAGACGTCGCCCAACAGGTTCCTTTGCCTCCAGTGCTTCAAGGAAGAACTTAAGGTGAGACTGGAGCCGGATTACCTCTTCGTTGATATCCATTTTATCCACCAAAAGGGCGATCTCCATCTCCATACGGTCCGGATCGACCTGCTCATCCGTTATCATTCTTTGAATGCGGGTCTGAAGTTTTTCACGTATCTCCGGAGCTCTTTTATCAGATAGTTCTGTTACTTCGTCAAGTAGCTTCGAAATACCGGTAATCAGGTTTGAAAGATCACCTTTTAACTCTTGTCCCTCTTTCCTGCGCATGATATTCAGGTTTTCCAGAGCTGTTTCCAGGGCAGCTTTCGTGCAATCCCAAATGACACGCACTTCTTCTTCGTCCTCTTTTCTGGTTTCGAAAATATCATTGAATTGTAAAAGGTCGCGAACCGTAACCGGCTCGTCTATATTTCCGGCACTCCTCAGATTTCTCAAAATGGAACTGTAGCTTTTTACCAAATCTTCATTCAGCTTGATATCAGGACCGGCGCTTTTAGTGCGATCAACATTGATGTTTAGATTTACTTTTCCGCGGGAAAGCTCTTTTTGAACGTGCTCTTTGAGCTTTATCTCTTTATCCTGAATGGATTGTGGCATTCGTACGGAAATATCCAGGTAGCGGCTGTTTAATGTTCTTATTTCAACGGTTACCTGGTAGCCGTTTGATGAGGATTCACCCCGGCCAAAACCTGTCATCGATGTTATCATACTGAAAAATTAATTTGAGCTTTATTGATGTTTAAAATAGGAAAGCTTTCTATAGAAAACACGGCCTGTTTGAATCTGTTTAACAGGTAGTTACAGCACTGGCTTATTTTATAACAGACAAAATTTTATCGGCAAGTTCTGCAGCTTTTTCTTTTGTTTTTGCTTCGCTGTAAACCCGGATAATCGGTTCGGTATTCGATTTTCTGAAATGAACCCAACCCTCTTCAAAATCGAGCTTTACACCGTCTATTGTATTCGGGTTTTGATCTGAATAGATGTCCGTAACTTTTTTGAGCAGATCGTCTGCATCAATGCCGAGTTCATTCAACTGAATTTTCTGCTTACTCATCTCATAATTAGGCAGGGAATCTCTGTATTCAGATGCTTTCATTTCGCGTTCAGCCAGCAATTGTAAAATCATGGCCGTTCCTACAAGTGCATCCCGTCCCGGATGAAGATCAGCGTTGATTACACCGCCATTTCCTTCTCCACCGATTACAGCGCCTTTTTCCTGCATCATCTTTACTACATTAATTTCACCCACAGCAGAACGATGACAGGTTTGTCCATATTTTTTTGTGATATCGTCGGCGGCACGGGAGGAGGAGAGGTTTGTGGCGGTGTCGCCCGGATTTTTACTGAGCAGCAGATCGAATGCAGCAACCTGCGTATACTCCTCGCCAAAAAGTCGACCGTTCTCATCAACCAGTGCAAGCCGATCCCCATCAGGATCAGTTACAACTCCTAAATCGCAAGATCTCTTTTTAACAACCTCACAGATTTCGGTCAGATGCTCAGGGAGCGGTTCGGGATTGTGTGGAAATATTCCGGTTGGTTCACAGTAGATACATTCTGTTTCCACTCCCAGTGCTTCGAGCAAGGCGGGCAGAGCAACTGAGCCACCACCGTTAACCGCATCAACGGCAACCTTGAATTTTTTACTCTTAATCAAATCAGCATCGATGTAGGGGAGGTTTAAAACAGCTTCGATGTGACTTGCTATGGCATCCGGATCTTGCTTTACGGATCCGATTTTATCAAAAAGCTTGTAGCTGAACTCCTCTTTTTCAGCTATATCGAGAACTTCTTTTCCCTGATCCGCATCAAGGAATTCACTTTTGCTGTTAAGCAGCTTGAGTGCATTCCACTGTTCCGGATTGTGACTGGCCGTGAGAATAATCCCGCCATCGGCCCGGTGTTGCAGAACGCTCATGGCAACGGTTGGAGTCGGTGCTATACCAATTTTGAGAACGTTGCAACCCACACTTTGGAGGGTAGCGCATACAATGTCTTCACAAATCTGTCCGGTAACTCGGGAATCGCGTCCCACAACCACAGTGCCTCCATCCAGCCAGGTTCCATAAGCCGAAGTGAAAGTAACCAGATTTTGCGGAGTAAGGTGAGAGCCGAAAATTCCTCGAATTCCGGATACTGAAATCATTAATGCCATAAAGCGCGTAAATTTTTTGGATTGTTTAGTTTAAAATGATGTGTGTTCGGGAAAAGATTAATAATTGAGAGTTCCACTTAATAGGGTGGGTAAGCGCTAAATTCATATTTTCTTTTGATGAATTTGAAGATTTCCCCTCCTTTCCAAGGAGGGGATTAAGGGGTGGTTTTATCAAGTTGGGTTTATTCTTTAAATATTTTTGAAGGAACAAATTCCGATCCAACCACCCCTCACCCCTCCTTCATAAGGAGGGGAGTCTATTGTTATCCACTATTATATTTAATTTAGTTCGCATGGATTTCTTGAAATACCGAATTAAATGTATTTATATCAAACTCACTACATAATCGTTACTTTTTTTTCCGTGGCTGCCAAGGTGTTTCCGGTTCACCCGCGTGTTTGTTTTCATAGCGAGCCAATACAAACAGCAGGTCTGAAAGGCGATTCAGATAGATTACAGTTTCAGCAGAAATGGGATCATTCTGCTTTAGAGCAACTGTATTGCGTTCGGCTCTGCGGCATACTGTTCGGGCCATATGCAGTGTGGCTCCGGCCGGGGAACCACCGGGCAGAATAAAGCTTGTAAGTGCCGGGAGGTCAGTTTCCAGCTCATCGATCCAGTTTTCAAGCTTTTCGATGTCTCCGCTGCCAATTCGCTCAATTTTTGATTCTTTTGAGTTCAGGGTGGCTAAATCAGCTCCCAGCACAAACAGCTGTGACTGAATTTCGTTGAGAATTTCTTTTCCCTTATCACTGGTCGGATGTGTTAAAACAACTCCGATATTTGAGTTCAATTCATCAACGGTGCCGTATGCATGAATGCGTAAACTATTCTTTTCAACACTGGCACCGCCAAATAGTGAAGTATAGCCTTGATCGCCTTTCTTTGTATAGATCTTCATGAGTTTTTGTTTTTAAGGTAATGAGCTGAGGGATGATTTTCAGCTACTTATTTAATGTGGTATGATTCACCGGTTTCTTCGTAATCTTTAAACAGATGCAGATACGGTTTAAGAGCACCTTTAAACTTTTCTTTTTCTGTTTCAGGGCACCCAAATTCAAACTCAACATCTTCAAGATATGTTGAGTTAATTTCTATGAGAGTAAAATCGTTCTTGAGCTTATCAATTATTCCCTGATGCTGGTAGTCGTACTTAATCCTGTAACTTTGAACCGGGATTAACTCTCTTAACACAGCAGTTTCGACGCAGAGACGGGCTGATTCACCATAGGCATCAATTAGTCCGGATTTACCGAGTTTGGTTCCTCCGTAATAGCGAACGGAAATCAACATACAATTAACCAGCTCTGCAGATTTAAGAGCGTTTAATATGGGCATTCCGGCAGTGCCTTTCGGTTCCCCGTCATCCTGCTCAAACTCTTCTATCTCATGCGCGCCTATTCGCCAGGCGTAACAGTGATGGGTTGCCGTTGGATGCTCACTTTTAATCTTTTCCAGGAATTTTTCTGTATTTGATTTACTGTTAGCAGGGTATAAAAAACCGAAAAACTTAGACCCTTTCACCCGATAGTCGCTTTCAAAAAGTTGAGTAACTGTATACAAGAATTTGATTTATTAGAATAAGAGATTAATATCTAATTTAGACCTTTTCTGAATTAGCCGGACACTCGATTAGAAAGCGCTTCTCCTTGCCTTTTATCATAAAAGAGACGACTTTTAATGAATAAGGAATGGAACAGAAAAATATAGTTGGTTGTTTATTTGAACAATTATCATTCATCTAACTAATTACGTTAATAATAAATTCTACAGTATGCCAAATCTATTACAAGCAGCTACCTCTCAGGTTGGGCGGAAGATTCTAACCGGTTTGACCGGTATATTTCTCGTCTTGTTTATCGCATTTCATCTTGGTGGTAACCTGGCCATCTTCGGGGAAGCAGATGCAATGAACCGTTACTCTATGGTGCTCCACAATTTTGGTCCACTGCTTTGGCTTGCACGAATCGGTCTACTTGCTGTATTTGTGATTCATGCCTGGATCGGAATTTCCATCTGGTTTAAGAAAAGAAAGGCACGGCCAAACAAATATGAAGTTTACAGCAGTAAAGGCGGGCCCAGTAAACAGAGTCTCAGTTCAAGAAGTATGGCCTTTACAGGTGTTGTTCTCTTGATCTTTGTAATTTTTCACATCAATACATTTGCACTGGGCGAAACCGGTACCGTAATGATAGACGGCCAACAGACGCATGATATTAAAACGCTGGTGATTGATACATTCCAAAACAGTGCTTTCTATGCATTTGGTTACGCATTTGTAATGCTACTGCTGGGAACACATCTGGGGCATGGAATCTGGAGTGCATTTACTTCTCTGGGTATGAGAAATCCAAAAACATCGGCCCTTGTTTATACAATCGGTGGAGTCTTTGCAGTTATTTTTGCAATAGGATTTCTATTCATCCCACTCTACATCTACTTCGGTGGAGGTTGTGATGCCGCACTTATTCAATGCCAATAATCATTTTGTAAATCTACCTATACTATTATGAAATTAGATCCAAAAGTACCCTCAGGACCACTTGAAAAAAAGTGGAAACAGCATTTACAGGATATCAAACTTGTTTCTCCAAACAACAAGCGTAAGCATAATGTTATCGTAGTGGGAACAGGACTTGCCGGGGCATCTGCAGCAGCCAGTCTTGCTGAGCTCGGGTATAACGTAAAAACATTTTGTATTCAGGATTCTGCCCGTCGTGCACACAGTATTGCAGCTCAGGGTGGAATTAACGCCGCAAAGAATTATCAAAACGATGGCGACAGCGTATGGCGCCTTTTCTACGACACGATTAAAGGGGGCGATTATCGCAGCCGTGAAGCTAACGTTTATCGTTTAGCAGAGAATTCAAATAACATTATTGACCAGGCTGTGGCTCAGGGTGTACCGTTTGGTCGTGATTACGGCGGACTGCTCGACAACCGATCTTTTGGCGGGGCTCAGGTTTCCCGGACATTCTATTCGCGTGGACAGACCGGCCAGCAGCTTCTGCTTGGAGCCTATCAGGCGATGATGCGTCAGGTTCATACCGGAAAAATTGAAGATTATCCGCGACAAGAAATGCTGGATCTTGTTCTCGTTGACGGAAAAGCTCGCGGTATTATTACCCGTGACCTTGTTAACGGAACCATCCAGAAATGGGAGGCTGATGCTGTTGTACTCTGTACAGGCGGTTACGGCAACGTATTTTATCTCTCAACTAATGCAAAAAATTCGAATGTTACGGCTGCGTGGAGATGTCACAAACGAGGAGCCGCTTTTGCCAATCCTTGCTTTGTACAAATTCACCCGACATGCATCCCGGTTTCCGGTGATTATCAGTCTAAACTGACTCTGATGAGTGAGAGTTTACGTAACGATGGCCGTGTATGGGTTCCCAGAAAGAAAGGGGATGATCGTCATCCAAATGAGATTCCTGAAGAGGAGCGGTACTATTATCTCGAAGAGCGGTATCCAAGTTTTGGTAACCTTGTTCCTCGCGATGTTGCATCACGAAACGCCAAGATGGTGTGTGATGAAGGATTAGGCGTGGGTGATACGGGACTGGCGGTATATCTCGACTTCCGCGATGCGATTAAGCGTGACGGAAAAGATACCATTGCCGCTCGATATGGAAACCTCTTCGACATGTACGAAAATATTACAGACGAAAATCCGTACGAGTTGCCAATGAGAATATTCCCGGCTGTTCACTACACAATGGGTGGCCTCTGGGTTGATTACAACCTGATGAGCAATATCCCGGGACTGTTTGTGGCCGGTGAAGCAAACTTCTCCGATCACGGAGCAAACCGGCTGGGTGCAAGTGCGCTTATGCAGGGACTATCAGACGGATACTTTATCATTCCGTTCACGGTTGGAAACTACATAGCCGGCGAAGATCTGGAGAAAGTAACTACTGATCATGAAGCGTTTGATGAGGCTGCGAAAGAGTCTCAGGGTCAGCTTGATAAACTGCTCGCCGTAAAAGGTGATAAATCTCTGATTGAGTTCCACCGTGAACTCGGTAAAATAATGTGGGATAAAGTTGGAATTTCCAGAAACAAAGAGGGACTCGAATCTGCCATTGAGGAGATCCGTGCACTTCGCGAAGATTTCTGGAAAAATGTTCGTGTACCGGGCGAGTCTAACTACTACAACAAGTATCTGGAATTTGCGGCCCGAATTGCCGATTTCTTCGAGCTTGCTGAATTGATGGCGCTTGACGCACTGGACAGAGATGAATCGTGCGGATGTCACCTCAGAGATGAGTATCAAACTGAAGAAGGCGAAGCCCTCCGAAACGATGAAGATTTCTCATACGTTTCTGCATGGGAATTCTTGGGTGTTAACGGCAAACTCGAAACCAAACTTCACAAAGAGGACCTTGAGTTTGAATTTGTGGAACTGAAACAAAGAAGTTACAAATAACAGGATTTGATATGAGTACAATGAAAATAAACCTGAAAATTTGGAGACAGAAAAACACCCAGGATAAAGGTGGTTTTCAGGATTATACGCTTGATAATGTGAATGAACACATGTCGTTCCTTGAGATGCTTGACGTGCTGAACGAGAAGCTTATCATGGATGGTATAGATCCTGTTGAGTTTGACTACGACTGCCGTGAGGGTATTTGTGGTTCATGTAACTTGGTAATTAACGGCCGTGCACACGGGCCGAAGCATAAAACGGCTGCCTGTCAGCTTCATATGCGGAATTACAGCGATGGTGATACCATCGTAATAGAACCGCCAAGAGCAGCTGCATTTCCGGTCATAAAAGATCTGGTTGTAGACCGATCTGCAATGGACAGGATTGTTGAAGTTGGCGGTTACGTATCGGTGAATACCGGACAAGCTCCCGAGGCAAATCTTATTCCGGTGAAAAAAGAGATCTCTGAACAGGCTTTTGATTATGCAACCTGCATCGGTTGCGGTGCCTGTGTTGCAGCATGCCCGAACTCTTCAGCATCGCTCTTTACCGGTGCTAAAATCGCTCATTTAAACAGTCTGCCGCAAGGCCAGCCTGAAAGAGAGCGGCGTACCATTGCTATGGTAGAACAGATGGAGAAAGAAGGATTTGGCGACTGCTCCAACTATGCAGAGTGTGAAGCTGTTTGCCCGGTAGGAATCAGCATTTCAGCGATTGCGGAGATGCGAAGAGACTATATGAAGGCGATTCTCTAAGAGCTCCTTTTTACTATTATTGAAATTGAAGGCGTGGGTTAAACCTCACGCCTTTTTTATTTTCAGGAGCATGGGGATCATCATTGAATACCAAAAGTATCCCCCTTCGAAGGGGGAATGAGGGGGATGACAAAACCAATTGAATACCGGGTAGTAGGCCGATAAACGTGTCGTTTTTTGTCCATTATCGAAATTTGATCGGCAGGATTGTGTCGCATAAACCCATGAATAACAGTCTTTAATTGCAAATGATAGTATAAACAGATATTCTGCGACAGACAGGGGTGTGTTAGTTCTGTTGGGTAATTGTATGTTAGGCAACTTAATGTC
>CAZHUP010000082.1:0-11611 GCA_964535495.1 uncultured Rhodohalobacter sp. | reverse complement strand
TAAAAACCGAGAGCTGTTTGTATTTTCCCACAGTAAAAATAAGTTGCCTGAATAATCGATGATTTGAAGTAACCCTGCAAACAAAAGACATGCTATTGGCCATTTTTTTTCTAAAACCTTATCCTTTAACAAAGGAATGAGCATCCATCCGGCCAGTATACCCGAAAAAATCCCGAAACATCGGCTGTTCACGGCCATCAATTCTCCCATAAATGTAAATGTGCGGTCTGGAATTTGATGACAAACGCCTCTGAACATCTGTTCGGTCCAGTGCAAACCCGACGTTCCTCCCCATAGTCCGCTTCCAAGAGAGAAGAGAACCAGCAGCATCAGCCCTATAAGAACCCCGGCATAAAGTGCTTTGTTCTTCATTCATTGGCTCGATTTTCAAGATGCATCAGAAAATGATCCGGAGCTTTACACGGGCGCCGTGTTTGGCTGTCGGTAAAACAGAGATTTACCTGTCCCAATATATGGGGTGAATCGCTCCTTTCAGTAAAAACCCGATAAAACGTCTCCAGCCGAACAAGAGGTTTTTCAAATATCGAAACCTCAATTTTCATCTCTTCGTCATAGAATACCGGTAGTTTATATTCGATCTGAGAATAGATGACAGGAAGCATCACTCCCTGCTCTTCGAGCTTTTTATAGGAAAAACCGAGGGAACGTATCATTTCTGTTCGGGCTACTTCAAAATACTCGAGATATCGGCCGTAGTACACATACCCCATCTGATCCGTTTCCCCATACCTGCTTCTGAGTGTATGGATGTATTGTAAAACCGGATCATTTTCCGGGAGTTTAATCATCAGACTTAAACTTTTTTACCTGATGCAACTTCCCAATCACCCATCGAAGCATATTTCTCAATACGCTGGTCAATCAGCTTATCGACTTTCAATTTATTCAGCTTTTTAAGGCTCTTTAGAATCTGTTTCTTCACCTCTTCAGCCGCTTTCTCGTAATCGCGATGCGCTCCGCCAAGTGGTTCAGGAATAATTCCGTCTATCACTTTGAGTTCCAGCAGATCTTTTGCAGTTGGCCTCAGTGCAGATGCAGCCTGCTCTTTGTAGTCCCATGTTTTCCATAAAATGGATGAGCACGATTCCGGTGCAATAACCGAATACCAGGTGTTTTCCATCATGTAAACCTCATTCCCCATGCCTATGCCAATGGCTCCACCGCTGGCGCCTTCACCGATTACGATACTGAGGATTGGCACCTCTAAAACGGCCATCATCTTCAGATTTTTTGCAATTGCTTCTGCCTGTCCGCGCTCCTCAGCTTCCAGTCCCGGGAAAGCCCCCGGTGTGTCGAGCAGTGTTACTACGGGAATACCAAACTTCTCAGCCAGTTTCATCAGTCGATACGCTTTCCGATATCCTTCAGGATTTGCCATACCAAAATTTCTGTATTGTCGGCTTTTTGTATCACGCCCCTTTTGATGCCCGATAATCATAACCGATTGCCCATCAATAGTAGCCAAACCACCAACAATGGCTTTGTCATCAGAATAGTACCGGTCTCCATGAAGCTCAATAAAATCTTCGGCTATTCGCTCAATGTAGTCCAGTGTATAAGGGCGTTCCGGATGACGTGCGAGCTGAACTCTCTGCCATCGAGTCAGATTGGTGAAAATTGATTCCCGCAGTTGATCAGCCTTTTTTCGAAGGCGCTCAATCTCAGGTCTCAGAACTTCATCATCAACAGAAATCTCCTGAAGTTCATCTATTTTCTTTTCTAAATCAGCAATTGGCTGTTCAAAATCGAGATATTGCATAGCTTTATATTTATTTTAATCAGAGTGCCAATATAATAACAATTCTATAGTGTGTTATAACACTTTTCTTACTCAGAAATTTCCATCTTTTCGGCAAAATAGGCACAAAAATCGCGCATATCTCCACTTATTCGTGGATCATTGATCGATTTCTCAAGTGTATCGGCCATTGTTACCAGTGTTTGATGAAAAAAGATCTTCATCTCGTCCACGGTCATCTCTTTTGTCCAGAGGTCGAGTCGCAGGGTATCTTTTTTAGTATGATCCCACATTGAGAGGATCATGGCACGGCAATTTGCCTCGTCGTAACCCTGTAAATCGGTAGCACTCCACTGAATATTTTCTGGGATGTTTTTTTCATCCAGTTCTACTTCGATATTAATTTTTTTACTCTTATCAGGCATAACTAACTATGGTTTACAATTTGTTCGTAATGTATCCAGCACGACCTGGAAATCTTCAGGCAGCTCTGAATTAAACTCTACATACTCTTCACTGCCGGGGTGAATAAATCCAAGTGTTTTAGCGTGAAGGGCCTGACGCTCCAGTTTGGAAAACAGGTTGTTGAACATCGCTTTCCTCGACCCGGTGTTTGGTCCGTATCGTACCGAGTTTCCGCCATAAGTGGGATCACCAAATACATATAAGTGTTCGTGCTGCATGTGAACGCGAATCTGATGTGTTCTTCCTGTTTCCAGTTTAATTTGCAGAAGCGCTAAATGATCGAACTGCTCAATAGTTTCAAAGTGGGTTATGGCACTTTTCCCCTTCTTTTCCTTTAAAACTGTCATGATTTTTCTATCTCGAGGTGACCGGCCGACGTTCCCTTCTATGCTCCCGCTTTTCGGTGGATTTCCCCAAACGATTGCCCAATATGTACGCTCTACACTCTTTTCAGCAAACTGTTTTGACAACTTTTTGTGAGCCACTTCATTCTTTGCCACAACAAGTAATCCACTGGTATCTTTATCAAGCCGATGTACAATACCGGGCCGAATCGTCTCCTCATCCTCTTTTGAAAGGCTATCAGTATGATAAAGCAATCCATTTACCATCGTACCCGACCAATTACCAAATGCAGGGTGAACAACCATTCCTGCCTCTTTATTCACAACGATCAGGTCGTCATCTTCATAAACTATGTTCAGCGGAATATCCTCAGGTTTAGCCTCGGGAGCAGGCGGTTTCGGTAAACTTATCTCAATCCTGTCACCCGCCTGCATGATGTACGAAGATTTTTCCAACTTCCCGTTCACCAGTACATGGCCATCCTTTATCGCCTTCTGCACCTTATTACGGGAAGCGTTCTGTACAAAAGAAGTAATATATTTATCCAGACGAATATCTGTATGCTGCCCTTCAGGCACATTGATCAGATATTCGGTTCTATTCGGGTTTTCTCTTTCAACTAACATGCGGCCAAAAATACAAAAAATCTCAGTTCGAAATTGGTCAGTTGTTTTTTTTATAACCTGAATTAATTATTCGATGGGTTTGAAGAGGATTCTTTCACTTTTTGGCGAAGCTTCATTTCTGTTTGATAAAGATCTCCTTCTCTTATCAGTTCCACATGCATATCATCTCCTACATCATAATCACGCAGCAGAGCCCACGCATGCATTTCACTCATAACCCGTTCATCCCCAATTCGAACAATAACATCGCCGGGCAAGATCCCGCTCCCAAAAGCCGGACCGTTCCTGTTCACACTGGTTACAAGCAATCCCTGAACGTATGGAAGTCGATATCGGTAAATAAGCTGCTCCGTCATGGATGTAAACTCCATTCCGGGGTCGTAGTCGAGCATCACAACACCGCTAGTGAGTAACTGTGAAATAATTTTTTCAATACGGTTACTGGGAATGGCAAAACTCAGACCAACAAAACCGGCACTTGTACCGCCGGTATAGATAAATGTGTTCATCCCGATCACTTCTCCATTACTGTTTAAAAGCGGTCCGCCGGAATTCCCCCGATTGATGGCTGCATCTGTCTGAATCATGTCGATGAAAACCCGGGGGTTATTTGGATTGGCTCTAAAATCACGATTCTTTGCACTTACAACACCCACTGTAACTGATGGTTGGCCGTCATCAAAAAGCCCAAAAGGGTTGCCCAGGGCAATCGACCACTCTCCCACAATTACACTGTCTGAATCTGTAAAATTTAAATAGGGAAATGTCTGATCAGACTGAATTCTAATAAGAGCTATATCTGTAAGCTCATCGTAGCCCACCAAGTCAGCCTCAAACGCTGAGCCATCTCCCATGGAGATCATAATTTCTGATGGATTTGTGCCTACCACATGCTGATTTGTAACAACCAAACCATCCTCACTAATAATAAATCCCGAACCCATACTGGTATTTTCTCTGGGAAATTGATCACCGAAAAAGAATTTAAAAAACTCATCTCTTGGTGAATCTTGTCGCCTGATTGGTTCAGTGGCCATTATACTCACAACTGCTTCACTCCCTTTTTCTACAGCCCTGGTGATCGCGTTTATTCGGCTCGATTCAATTCTTCCGTCCGTCTCATTCATTTCGGACACAGAGTTAACAGTTCTGGCGTTTTCTCCCTCGGAATTTTGAACATAAGCTGCTGAAAACGGAGCTCTTTCTACATACTGGTCGCTCTCTGTGTTGGAAATATCTTCATTTTCTTCTGATGTCTGGCACGATGCCAAAAACAGAGCAAATGTAAACAGAGCAATATGTAATAGTATTTTTTTCAATCTGAATTCAGCTGTTTTTTGCCAATTGTGATCACATCTTCAATAGTTTTATCGAGCGGTCCCGGGTGCCACGCACCTGCTGCTTTTTTATGTCCACCGCCGTCCAGCTCCCTGGCCCATTGATTAACATCTATATTGCTTCTGGATCTGAGGCTCATTTTAACGCCATCTTCCTCCAAATCTTTCATTAAAATAGCAGCTTTTACACCGGCTATACTAAGAGGGTAGCTAACAAAACCCTCAGTATCACTATTTGTTGTTCCGGTTTTCTCAAGCATCTCTTGCGTAACGTACATCAACGCAATCTGATTGTTTTCGTATAATTTTATAGTTCTGAGAGCCTCACTTAGCAATTTATACTGCGCCTCTGTTTTTGATGAGAAAACCTGTTCTGCCACAATATTGGGCTTAAAATCACCTCGCCTCAGTATATCAGCAACTGCTTCCAGTGTATCGGGTGTTACACTGTCGAACTGCAAAGAACCTGTATCCGTAATAATACCCGTGTAGAGTGCTTTTGCTGCATCCGTATCGAGCTGCTCAATATTATACTCATTGTAAAGATTATAGATCAGCTCACAGGTGGATGATGCACCGGGCACGGAAATCTGTAGATCAAACTCATCATTAGGATCGGGATGATGGTCTACCATCCAAAATGGGGCGTCAACCGAATCCGACCAACTGTCTGAATGAGCAAATCTGTGAAGTGCATTTCCATCAACCAAAATAACCAGATCGCACTGTTTAATTTTCTCTAGTTCAAATGCTTGAATTGGAAAGTAGCAGGTGAGCCACTCAAGGTTTAAGGGTACATCATCATCGTTGAAGGCCTGTACGTCAAATCCGTTTTTTTTCAACCAAACCGCAAGTCCAACCTGTGACCCGATGCAGTCTCCATCCGGACGAATATGTGATATAACACCAATTCGCTTGTAATTTTTTATCTTTTTGATGAATTCTTTAAACATAATTCTTTATCCTGAACCTGATTTGAAACGGTGTTTTACTCTATTAATGAAAAGATGTAAACGTAGGTGTAATTGGGGTAAAACGTCAAATTAAACTTTAACTGTCGTGAATTACCAAACTGATGAATGTTGTAATATTATGTGACGGCAACCCTCCAAGGCCTGAACAGCTAAAAGAGGCTCTCAAACATTCATCCCTGTTTATCGCTGCGGATGGTGGCGCATTTATCGCTGAAAGTATGGGTTTACAGCCTGATGTTATTATCGGAGACATGGACAGCTATTCTGAAACCGGTAATGAGCAGGCAAATGTAATTCACGATCCAGATCAGGAAACGAACGATCTTGAAAAAGCACTGGCATATGCCTATAAACTGGAAGGTGAAGAAGTTATTGTATTTGGAGCCACAGGCAAACGCCTTGATCATACGCTAAAAAATCTCTCCGTGTTGAAACAGTTTAATGATCTATTCAAATCACTCGTCTATAAAGACAAATATTCTGTTGTTTTCCTTTTGCCTAAACAATATGAAGCTGAACTACCCCTCCAAACAACAGTTTCCCTTTTCCCACTTTCGGGCAGGGTTGAAGGAATAACAACATCAGGTTTAAAATACACTTTATCCAACAGTACAATCGAAAATGGAGTACAGGATGGCAGTTCGAACTTGACCACTGAAAAAAAGATCGAAATTGTCCATAAAAAGGGAGACCTTCTCATCTTCATTAATCACAAAACTGACAGGTAGTGGAATCCACATTTTCTGTACTCGACTGGTTACTCGTTGCAAGTTACTTTGTATTTCTGATCTGGCTTAGCTGGAAAAAAGGCTGGAATTCAGATAATGAAGAAGAGTTTCTACTAAGTGGCCGAAAAGTCACCCTGCCCGCCTTTGTTGCCACTTTAGTTTCTACGTGGTATGGCGGGATTTTAGGTGTTGGCGAATGGAGTTATCAATACGGTATTTCCCAATGGCTTATACTTGGCGTTCCTTTTTACATTTTTTCTGCACTTTTTGCCATCTTTTTAGCCGGCAAAATTCGTCTCAACAAAGCATTGACTATTCCTGAGGCAATTGCGAATCGATATAGTGAGAAAGCAGGCCGTTTAAGTGCGCTTCCCATCTTTATCCTGGTGAGCCCTGCACCGTACATATTAATGCTCGGCCTCCTTTTCCAATTTCTGTCGGGCGGTGAAGCTCCATTTCTCTTTTATGCCTCACTGGTAGCTCTTTTCTCGGTGCTTTACATCACCATCGGAGGATTTGGTGCAGTTATCCGAACTGATATACTCCAGATTGTCTTAATGTTTTCGGGGTTCATTATCCTTCTGATATTTGCAGTAGCTACATTTGGGGGATTTGGAGATCTGGCAAGAGCCGTAACGGATGACCATTTCGACATCACCGGAGGTAACACCATCCAATATATTTTGGTGTGGTTTTTTATCGCACTCTGGACATTTGTTGACCCCAGTTTCCATCAGCGGGCTGCTGCAGCTGAATCTCCCAAAACTGCGCGAAAAGGAATTTTTGTTTCCATTCTATTCTGGATAGGGTTCGACTTTTTAACGGCTTTTGCAGGCCTTTACGCATTCGCCATTCTCGGTGCAGGATTGGAACAGCCGGTTCTGGCATACCCAATGCTGGCCGACGAGATTCTCCCCATTGGCTTGAAGGGACTCTTCTTTGTCTCTCTGCTGGCAACCATAATGTCTACCCTCGACAGTTATCTCTTTATTTCAGGTCAGACTTTAGGCCGTGATTTCCTCGTTAAATATTTTCCGAAAACAAATCCCAATCTGCTTACAAGAATCGGGATACTCATCTCAGCACTACTCGGAATTCTGCTGATTGTTATTTACCCAAGCGTCATCGATCTGTGGTATGTGATCGGCTCCGTATTTATTCCCGGCCTGTTGATACCGGTACTCGGAATCTATCTACAGCCTTTTAGATTGAAAAGCTCATTTGCCATAGGTACGATAATTGGCGCTTCAGCAGTTTCGTTTTTATGGCTTATAATGGGAACACTAAGTCCCGATCAATCCGTTGGATATGCGTTTTTTGGTGTAGAACCATTTTATCCGGGATTGCTAGTAGCTATCTTGATCTGGCTCGTCGGCAGAGATGCTGTTAAGGATTAGTCGTCAGGTTGATTTAAGCAGGTGGCTTAGATTGAGCTTATGAATGGGGATCAAATATTTGTTTTGAAAAACATCTTTTTGAATACCCAGCAGTCCTGTCCCTCTAAAGTCTACCACACAATAGTTATCTTCTGCACTCACAACTTCACCGATACCGTAATATTCGGGTGACGGCCCGTAGTATACCAAATCGCCCAGCTGAATTGGGTTTATCGCCCGCCGGTGATATGGGTAGATCACAGGAAGCAGATCGAGCCTATATGAGAGCCGTCGATTTTTGGTGCTCATGGGGTAAATTGTATTTCCCTTTCTGAGGGACTTGTTGAGGTAATAGTTACTGTTTTGGAGTGTGAAGGTAAAATATCCCTTATTCGTTCGGGCCACTCAATAATACAAATTCCATCTCCATAAAAATACTCTTCTGCACCAATCTCAAGTGCTTCCTGTATCTCTTCCAGGCGATAACAGTCAAAGTGGTAAATATCTATGTTTTCGCCCTGATACTCATTAATTAGAGCAAACGTGGGTGAGGAAACAATATTCTTTTCAAACCCAAAAGCTGTAACGAATCCTTTTGTGAAATGTGTTTTACCCGCTCCCAAGTCTCCCTCAAGGCAAATTACATCACCGGGCTCAATATGTTTCGCATACTCTTTTGCAATCCGGTAAGTATCCTCTTCACTGCGACTGATCCTCTTTTCCATTAACCTACTTTTTCGACTTCAATACAGATATTGGCAGAATCATCTCCTCCATGGAAGCACCGCCATGCTGAAATGTATCCCTGTATCGGTTTTGAAACTTGTTGTAGTTATTGGGATAAACAAAGTAGTAATCCTCTTTAGCAATAATGAAGCTGTTGGCAGGAGGGTCTACCGGCAACATATACTCTTCCGGTTTGTCTATGTAGATTGCAGCGTTCTCTTCGGCTCTCAGATTGCGCCCATATTTATATCGCAAATTGGTCGCTGCATCTTTATCTCCAAAAACCTTTGTATCCCGCAGCGCTCTTACCGAACCGTGATCACTTGTCACCACAACCGTAACATCTTCGTCAGCCAGTTCTTTAAATATTCTCAGTAGAGATGAATGTTGAAACCAGGTTTCTGTTAAAGAGCGAAAAGCTGGGACATCCGGAGCAATCTGTTTCAGCACTTCCGAGTCTGATCTACTGTGAACCAATGTATCAACAAAGTTATATACGATAGCTGTTAATGGTGATTGCGTATAGTTCGAAATTTTCGAGGCAATCCGGTTTCCGTCATCCGGATCGATGACTTTTTCATATTTAACCTGGTCCGAAAAGTGATTCCGCTGCAAATACTTTTTTAGCAGCTCCTCTTCGTGGCGGTTCAAAGACGTTTCATCCTGCCCCATTTCCCATAATTGCGGGTATCTGCGTTTAATTTCCTGAGGATACATCCCGGAGAAGATCGCATTCCTGGAATAAGGAGTTGCTGTGGGAAGAATGGAATAGTAATAGTCGGTATCTATGGTATAATATTCAGATAGTATCTGCTGAAAAAGCAACCATTGGTCATAGCGCATACAGTCAATAAGAATGAAGACCACTTTTTCATCATCTCTGAGCCGTGGAAATACTTTTTCGTTCATCAAAAAGGGACTCAGCAATGGAGCATCCTCATTCCCTTTCAACCAGCTTCTGTACTCCATTTTTATGAACCGCCCAAATGCCTGATTTGCCTGTTGAAACTGATCCTGCAGCACCTGCTGAAGCCCCTCATCACTCGACTCCAGATTCATTTCCCAATGCGTCATCGTCTTGTATATATCAATCCACCCCTTCCAGTCGGTATCATCATTAAACCGGGACGACAACTCATTAAAATTTTTGAGATACGATTGTGCGGCTTTCTCATTCTGAATTCTCTGTTTATCCAGAATACGTTTTACGGTGAGAAGAATCTGATTCGGATTCACCGGCTTAATAAGGTAGTCGGAAATTTTACTTCCTATCGCATCCTCCATAATCGACTCCTCCTCACTTTTGGTAATCATCACAACAGGAAGAGAAGGTTGAAAATTTTGAATCTGATCCAGCGTTGCAAGCCCATCCATTCCGGGCATCTGTTCATCAAGAAAAACGATATCAAACGGTTTCCTTTTTATCAGAGAGACTGCATCCTCGCCATTTGTTACGGGAGTAATATCAAACCCTTTATTTTCTAAAAAGATAATGTGTGCTTTGAGCTGATCGATCTCGTCATCAGCCCATAAAATTCGATTCGCCATAAATATATTTTAAAAGTTCCCCTCAAAAATAGTGAAAGCACACGGGTATAGAAAAGCAGAACGTGAACTGAGCAAAGAATTAAACTGATTTTGCAGGTTTTAACTAAACCAATCACTCATAATGTTATAAGCGGTCGTATTGTTTCCAACCTCTTTTCACCTATTCCCCTTATCTCAATTAGTTGATCTTTTGAAACAAAGGATCCGTTTTCATTTCGCCACTCAACAATTCGAGTAGCGTAAGCCGGACCAATACCGGGCAATTCCTGTAACTTTTCTGCCGATGCTGTATTAATATTTATCAACGAACCGGAATCATCCTTCGTATTATCTGTTGTAGAATCAGGTGGAATGGTATCGGTTTCGATGTGGATCAAAGAAGCTTCAGAAAACTGCAGATCATCTGCAGGTCGATATCGTTCTAATATCATTTCTCTCTCTGCTACCAGCTGTGCGCTTTTTGCTGCAAATATGGAGTCAGATTCAGAATAGTCAAATTCAGGTTTAGAAAAGATTAAATCGGTATTGCTATAAGCGAAAGTCATGACTACTGTAAGTACCATTAAAATAGAAATGGCAATTCTTTCACTTCGTTTAATCTGTAGTCGCTCGAGGAGATAAAAGAGTTTCCGTTTCATAATTCTCTTGTTTTACTGAGGTTTACAAAGGGCTTTTTCAATCAATTCCCTTACCTTTATGAAACGAAAAATCAAAAATCCTTACAGTTTATCACCTATTCGGGATCTATGGATCAGCAAACATTTACTTTTGAGGGAAACAGCACTGCATGGTATAAAACCGGAATAGGTAAACCGCTGTTAATTCTTCATGGCTGGGGCAGCAGTTCAGCGTTGATGAGTCCACTGGCTGAAAAACTCAGCGACATCCGGACCTGCTACCTGGTTGACTTTCCTGGATTTGGAAACTCACCTGAACCACCCGAAGCCTGGAACGTTGGCAAATACACTGATCTTACCGAGGCTTTTATCAAAAATGTAATCAAAGAAGAGTCTGTAGATATTTTAGTTCACTCTTATGGAAACAGGGTTCTTTTAAAACTTTTGAACCGAGATATACGAGATAAAATTGGCAAGATAATTATTACCGGTGGTGCAGGTCTGAAGCCAAAACGGTCAGCCAAATACTACGTTAGAAAATACACCGCAAAAGTACTTAAGGCCCCTTTTTTAATTCTGCCCGGTAAAATGCGGGAAAAAGGATTGGAAAAACTTAGGTCAACAACGCTCTGGAAATCTCTCGGATCATCCGATTACAAAAAGCTTTCAGGTGTTATGAGAGAAACATTCGTTAAATCTGTAACAGAATATCAGGATGATCTACTTCCCGGGATTAAGCATGAAGCGCTTTTGATTTGGGGTAAATCAGATGCAGCAACTCCTATAGATCAGGCCCTCAAATTAGAAAAGGGATTGAAAAATGGTGTTTTGGTTCAAATAGAAAATGCGGGACATTACGCCTTTTTAGATCAGCCGAAACAATTTATTTCTGTATGTCGCGCATATCTTGAACCGGAGAACTGACAATCGAGTTAGAGCGCTAATTTATAAGATGTGCAGGGCCCTTCTTCTTTTCCATTTTTTTCACACTCTTCGCGGGATTCAAAACCTTTCTTTGAGAATTCGACAATGTCACCATTTTTTTTGACTTGTCTCCATCTCCATTCGCCTTTTAAATCTTCGTAAATTTCACACTTTGGCATAAATGTC
>CAZHUP010000081.1:0-11653 GCA_964535495.1 uncultured Rhodohalobacter sp. | reverse complement strand
TTATCTTCTTCGAATCACTCCGGCCGGACGATTGTCATTTCTTTCGCCGTTCTCGATAACAGGCACACCATTGACAAACACCCAGTCAAACCCTTCTGCAAGTTGATGAGGATTTTCAAAATCAGCGGTATCTCTAACTTGATGGGGATCAAAAATCACTAAATCAGCCGCAAATCCCTCTTTGATCATTCCGCGCGGCGTGTCTACTTTATCAGAGTTGATCAAATCAAGTGTTTCAGCCGGCAGGCCACTCATTTTATATATCGCTTCTTCAAGCGAAAGCAGTTGCAGTTCATTTACATATTTTCTGATAATCCTGGCGAAGCTCCCATATCCACGCGGGTGGCGCATTTCCGGGCCACCATCAGTACTAACCATCACATAGGGATCGATTAGAAACCGCTGCATTACTTCTTCGTTCATCACAAAATAGGCCGCACTTGCGCCTTCCGGGCCAATTTCGTCGATCAGCACATTTTCGAATGGCATATCCAGCTCTTTGGCTACTTCAGCGAGAGTTTTACCGGTCCAGGGCTCCGTGCCGAAAAGTGTAGCCTCCGGCCCGTTACGAAGATTTATCCGGTTACGCAGATATTCCTCCAGCTCAGCGCGTCGACTCGCTACTACTTCATCAAAATCGTGGGGCGGACGAGCCCATTCCGGGAATATGATTCCGATGGTTGTAAAACTTGCCACATAAGGGTACAGATCCGCGGTAACGGACAAACCATCATCCCGTGCCTCATTCATCAGCTCCAGCACATCATCTGCGCGCTGTGGATCATTTGCATAAACAATTTTAAGGTGCGATATGTTGAGTTGCGCATCGGCCTTCCTGGCAATTTCCAGAATTTCAGCTATAGATTCTTCAATTTTATCATCATCTTCACTCCGGACATGCCCCATTATGATTCCGCCTTTATCTACCGCTGTATTTGCAAGTGTAACCAATTCCCGCATGTCAGCATAACTGGCCGGTTCAAACTCCAGACCGTACGACAATCCAAATGAACCTGCGCTCAAGGATTCTTCTAGTATTCCCTGCATTCGGTCTATAAACTGATTATCCAGTCCGCCTTCACGCGGAGCACCCACGAGATTTCGCAATGTGCTGTGCCCGGTAAAATGGATTACATTTAAACCTGTCCCTGTTTCATCCACTTTATTCATCCAACCCTCCACATCATCCTCTCCGGGACTTCGGCCAATCAGTCCCAGGCTGATTGTAGTGACCCCTTGAGTCAAAAAATTATCAAAACGCGGAGTTTCTACCGGCTCACCGCGTGAATGCACATCCACAAAACCGGGTGAAATTACCCGTCCATCCGCATCAATCGTATTTTTGGCTGTTATTCCCGAGATATCAAAATCCCCGAACCGGACGATCTTTCCATCCTTTACGAGTACATGCCCGCTAAAAACCTCAGACCCTGTCCCATCGATTATTTGACCATTTTTGATGAGCAGGTCGTAGTCGTTGCTTGCACAGGATATTGAAAAAATGAGGATACCGAGCAGCAGTAATGACCTGATTATGAACATTATTCAAATAATTAATTTTAAATTTAAATCCTTTTGTAGAAACAGAGACAGGATTTGGAACCTCAATAATCTAATCGGGATTCATAAGAAATTTTAATGCCGTTGCTTAAGAATCACTTTTCCCAGAGGGATAATCATCTTCTTCGAATCACCCCGGCCGGCCGATTCTCATTTCTTTCGCCGTTCTCGATAACAGGCACACCATTGACAAACACCCAGTCAAACCCTTCTGCAAGTTGATGAGGATTTTCAAAATCAGCGGTATCTCTAACTTGATGGGGATCAAAAATCACTAAATCAGCCGCAAATCCCTCTTTGATCATTCCGCGCGGCGTGTCTACTTTTTCCGGGTTATTTAATCCGAGCAGCTCAGCCGACTGCCCGCTCATTTTATAGATTGCTTCTTCGAGCGTAAGCAGCTCCTCTTCAACCACATATTGACGAATAATTTTAGCAAAACTACCATACCCCCTTGGGTGACGCATTGTTGGGCTGCCGTCTGAACTCACCATCACATGCGGGTCTTTCAAAAATCGCTGCATCACATTTTCATTCATCACAAAATAGGCTGCGCTGGCCCCTCTTGGTCCAATATCGTCAATCAGCACATCTTCGAACGGCTTATCCAGCTGCTCAGCAACTTCGGCCAGAGTCATTCCGGCCCAGGGTGCCGTTCCAAAAAGTGTTGCTTCGGGACCATTTCTCATATTGACTCGATTCCTCAGATATTCCGCCAGCTCATCCCTTCTATCGGCTACAATCTGATCGTAATCACCTTCAGTAGCCCATGCAGGAAATACGATCCCGATTCCCGTAAAACTTGCCGCATATGGATAGACATCTGCCGTAACTTCCACTCCTCTATCCCGGGCTTCATTCAGTACCCGCAGCACATCATCTGCTCGCGAAGGCTCATTTCCATATACAATTTTAATATGTGAGACATGAACACTTGCTCCGGATTTTTCACCCTGTTCAATCAATTCTCGGATGGAATCTTCAATCTGATCATCATCCTCATTCCGAACATGACTCATCACAACTCCGTTATACTCTGAAACTATTTCGGCCAGCGCTACCAGCTCATCCATCGTTGTATATCGCCCAAACTGATACTCCAAACCGGTCGTCATCCCAAACGAACCGGCTTCCATAGACGATCTCAGAAGATTCAACATTTCATTCAAATTCTCTTCCGGCAAATTTGGCTCTTGTGGTGAATCAGAAAGCTGACGCAAAGTACCGTGACCCTTAAAGTGGAGAATATTCGGTCCGGTTCCGACCTCATCAACACTGTTCATCCACGCCTCAACATCCTCAACCGCTGCACTCCTCCC
This sequence comes from uncultured Rhodohalobacter sp., assembly GCA_964535495.1. Classification (GTDB taxonomy): domain Bacteria; phylum Bacteroidota; class Rhodothermia; order Balneolales; family Balneolaceae; genus Rhodohalobacter. The sequence goes on along the minus strand of CAZHUP010000081.1, from coordinate 8,774 downwards.
GTCCTGCCCGAGACTGATTGATGTTACACCCATAGATAGAAAATTGTCGAAATCAGGAGTTTCCAGCGGATTTCCATGAGAGTGCAGATCGATAAATCCCGGAGCGATAATCCTGCCTGCTACATCAATGACATTGGCATTTTCGTAGCGTTCAGATTCTACAGTCCCAACCTGCTCGATGATCCCATTTCGGATCAATAGATCTCCATCAAAACGATCGTTAGCAGTTCCATCAATAATGGATGCGTTCGTAATTATCGTTATGTCTCCGCTTTGATCAATTTGATTACAGGACGTTGTTGCCAAGCTGAAGAAAAACAGAAGTAGAAACAGGTTTAAAAATCGAACAGTCATAAATAAATGGGTTGTATTTTGATGCGCACAATTTGCAAAGGAGAATATTAGATAATTCTGATTGTATCAAACAGGTTTTAAAAAAGCTGTGAATCACTCAAATGAAAACATATAATTATCGCTATATAGGTATAAAAGTGTATCAAAAAATACGTGTTTCATACATTCCGTTATGAAGTGATAATATCGTAATTTTATAATGCTCAATACAATTTAACACTTCAGTATTCACTTTTCTCAGTAGTTATACGACATGATTCAAAACCACGATTTACTGGATCGCGCGCTGGCAACAGCCAAACTTGGCGTATGGACTTACGATCAAAATCTTACGATTTTTCAACTCAGTGAAAATGCCCGAGAAATTTTTGAGTTAGAGACCAACAAGATTACTGATCTATCTGAATTGATGCGCCGGTTTGCCTCAGATCACGACCGGCAAAAGTATGCATCTTGTCTTGATAAAATTGTTCAAACCGGAGAATCTCAATCCGGTATTTTTCAACTAGTCTGCGATAGCGGAAAAGCAAAGTGGGTCCGCTGTATCGGCCAACCCGAGTCAGACTTCAACACTACAAAATCTGTTTTCGGAACGGTTCAGGATATTACAGATCATATTGAAACCGAACGAAAACTTGCCGAAACTCAGCGCAAGTATGAGCTGATGGCCAAAAACTCTTCGGATGGTATTATCATCATCGATAAAGAGGTAACAACTTTTGCTTCGCCAGGCTTTTTAAGACTTATGCGCTACGATACGTTTGAAGATTATCTGAAAGCAACAAAAGGTTCGCTCAGACCGGTTATTCACCCAGATGACAAATCAAGAATTAAATCTGAATTTAAACAGAAAATCGTTGAAAAAGCTGAATCCGGAACCTATCAATTCAGGGCTTTGACCGGAGACGGAACCTACATATGGAGAGAGGATCACGTAAATTACAGGTATGACTGCAAGGGCAGGCTAGAAAAAACGTACTCCGTATGCCGGGATGTAACAGAGCGGAAACAGACCGTAAAAAAACTTCAGAAATTAATTGAGGATAAAAACTGGCTGGTCTCAACCATTGTACACGATATACGAAATCCGATATCCGCCGGTGTCTCCCTGAACAGTGTTCTGCTGGAAGAGGTAGAGAATGAAGAGCACAGAAGCCTGATACAGGCTGCCAACGATCGTCTGGAAAGCGCACTCTCACTTGCAGCAGAGCTGTTAGAGCTCTCATCGATGGAGGATGAGGATTATATTTTAGAGAAAGAGCCGGTTCAACCGGAACGGTTTCTATCTCACATCTTTGAATCTTTTCAGGCAACAGCTGAAGAAAATGGTATTCAGCTCCGTTTGGATATAGAGACGGGCCTCCCTCAAACTAGTCTGAACAGAGAAAAAATTGCGCGTGCGTTAAACAATTTAATTAGCAACGCACTGAAATTCACTCCAAGAGGTGGACGCGTAACACTCAGAGCCTCACAAAAAAATCATTCCCTGCAGCTTGATGTTTCCGACACGGGAATCGGAATCCCTGAAGAAAACCTGCCTTCCCTTTTTGATAAATTTACGGAAGCCAAACGTGAGGGTTTACACGGGGAGACAACTACAGGGCTGGGCCTGTCTATTACCAAGCAGATTATAGAACTGCATGGAGGATCCATTCACGTTTCAAGTGAAGAAAACAAAGGAACCACATTTAGCATTAAAGTCCCCGTTTCATAGGTATCCGAACTACTAAAATACTTCGTTGGTTCTTCCCTGCTAAATGTCTTTATTTATAGCATGACAGTCAGATATATACTTCTTACAGCAACTATTTTATTAATCTGCGCCTGCTCTCGCAGTGATTTAGGGCAAGCGCCACTACCCGATGATTACACGGAACAGTTCGAGGAGTGGCAAGATAGCCGAATGGAGAGCCTGACCAATCCCACCGGCTGGATGAGACTTTCCGGAATGTACTGGCTTAATGAAGGTGAAAACAGTTTTGGCACCGGCGATCAGGCAGATATTAAATTTCCTGAAGGGACTCTCCCTGAATATGCCGGTGAATTTATCCTCACAGACGGAAAGGTTCTTTTGCAGGCTGCAGATGGAATTGAATTTATACACGACGACCAATCCTTTCAGCAAAAAGAGATTTTTGATGGCGAAGAAGCGTTAAATATTGAGTATGACTCTTTAGAATGGCTGATTATTAAACGTGAGGATATGATTGGCATCCGGCTTTACAACAAAGAGAATCAAAAAGTTGACGAATTTACAGGGTTTGACAGGTATCCGCTTGATTCCCAGTGGTATTTAACCGCGAAATTCATCCCCGCCGATGAAGGCGAAACCATCTCAATCGTTAATGTTTTAGGCCAGTTGGTGGACACTCCTACCCCCGGAACAGTTGAGTTCATGAAAAACGGGAAAGTTTACACACTGGATGCACTGGAGGGGACAGATCAAATGTTTTTGATTGTGGGAGACCTGACCAATCAAACCGAAACATATCAGGCCGGAAGATATATTTATATCGACTATCCGGAAGAGGGAAGTGACTATACAGTAATTGATTTCAATAAACTCTATAACCCGCCTTGCGCATATAATTTATTCACAACTTGCCAGTTGCCCCCACTACAAAACAGATTGGACTTAGAAATAACAGCCGGCGAACTGCGACCTCAAGGATGGGACGGTCTCAAATAGAGTAATAATTTTTATTCCATTTCAATCACTTCAAAACGTACAGAGCGGTTTTTCTGCTGGCCGGTGACTACGTCTTCAACATTTACACGAAGATCGTAAAGGCCGGGTGAAAGCTCCGCAGTTTCAATTTCCAGATCTTCTACAACTCTTTCGTGCTCGTTCACAAAGTTAAGAGTTAGCACAAATTCACTTTGATCTGTGAGCACATTTCCATCCTCATCTACGGGAAGTATGCGGTACGTCAGTTCAAACTGTGTAAAATTATCTTCCCGGGGAGCTAAGCTATAGACCTCAAAATGAAGTACCAGTGTCTCTTCAAAAGGAATAACCCCATCGTTTGCTACAATAAATGAAAATGGCTCTGTAAACTGTTCGGTTTTTTGGTAGCCGAGAATCAAGTCGGCCATTTCCAGTGAATCGGGATGTGAGACTAGCGGGGAGGGCTGGCGGAATTGAATTTTACCCAAGCCTCTCAGCGCCGGATTAAATGGAGTTTCAAAAACAGCTTTTGTATCCGGATTATAGTTCAAAAGCTCGACTGATGCAGCTTGGTGAGCTCTCTCTTTGTGATTCTTTTCCACAATGGTTCGAGACCGGTTTCGATTATCACTCCGGTCTAAAATTAATGGCGGATTATGAATTTCCTTACCGATTACATTCCAGGAGTCATCATACGTTTGAATTACATGACTCAGCTCATAATAGTTGAAGATCTCACTGATATCTTTGCCATTCATCAAATCAGACTCTTCTACTTCATACCTTCCGCGATTTCTGTGATAGTCAATCAAAAATGCTTCGCGGGCTGTACTTTCAATAAAGGTCAGAATTTTTGGATTCGACTCATCGTCGAGGAACCGATATTGGTAAATATTCAGTGGAATTTCAGGAATCTGACTTGAATAGGTTGATTTTTCGACCGGAACGTTTGCGGCTCTTTGATTGAGAATGTCGGCACTTTCTGATCTAAACTCCATATCCAGGCCCCTGAAAGCTTGCCCGCCCTGCTCCAAAACTAATTCCTGAAGACGGTTCAATCGGTCCTGAAAAAATGAATCAACCTGAGCAAGCTGTTCGTAATACAAAAGCTGAAGCATTAGTGCGGGTGTTAAGCCGGCCCGGGTAAACTCTAAATCATCACCTTGCCTATCTCTTTCCGGATTGAAAGCCCGCTCCGGAATAAGACTTTCAATTCCCCGCTGTAAACCAAACTCATTGCTGTTCACATCTGTGCCAAATACGTAGATTAACGGCTCAGCCTGTCCGGTCGTAACTCCATCGTAAAACCAAATTTCATATTCCGGATATCTGTGGAATTGGTAAATTGCATCCTGTAATCGGTTGATCTGCACATCTAATGCGAACTCCCGCTCATGCTCATCTTCACCCGACATCTTAGCACGCTCGCTCCTGCTATATGGATTAACCTGATTTTGCAGCCAGTTCCGAATATTCAGGCTTTGCAAGGTCAGAATTCCACCTCTTGTCCGGTTTGGCTCGCCATATCGAATGTAGACCAGAGCCCTGTCGTCTGAATTATAAACTGTATTTGTATTCTTAGTAAAACGCTGCTGTGCCTCTGCAATTCTCTGCCAGTGCTCAATTAAACGCTCATTTGCGACACGAGCAGGGGTTGGATCTGCCTGAACCCAAAAACCTCGCATGTCTACTCCAAGCCGGTCACTTTCATCGCCCCACCAATTAGTCCACTGGCGGTATATCCCCTCTCCGGTGATCGGCCTCATCCGGTCTATTTCGCGCCGAATAGCCACTCGGCTATCCATTCCCGCACCATCCGTTATTGCACGATAGTAGACCTCCGTGGCCTGATCGTAATACTCTTGAAGCCCTCTGTCGGTAACTGTTTTTATGTATTCAATACCAATCCGGGCATCTACATCACCGGGTTCGTCGTAGGCTTGATACCAAATATCCAGTGCACGGGTTACATTATTTCTGTACAGCTCTTCTAAACCTTGTTCATAAGCTCTTTGAGATTGAGCATTGGAAAGGTCTGCTATACACAGCAAGCTTATTGCTGTGATGAGGGTTATTTTATATAAAAAGTTTTGTCGCATAAGGCTGCACAAATTAATGGATTTTACTCAAAATACCACCCTTTAAGACTTAAAAATCCGTTCTATTCTGTCAATTCTTTTTAAATTTCTGGCAATCAGCTCTTAAATGCCACTGGGTTAATTTGTTATCAAACTTTAAAGATCAATCTCTTATTGAGTTTTGAAGGATATAATTCCGACAAAAGTCTCAAATTTTGTACCTTTAACTCAAATCTAAAACGACCGTTTATGGCTGAAAATTACCGCGCTCTTACCCGAAAATACAGACCACAATCTTTCGATGACATTGTATCGCAAGATCACGTAAGCAGTACTTTAAAAAATGCGATTAAGCAAAATCGTATTTCTCATGCTTATCTCTTTAGTGGCCCGCGCGGTGTTGGTAAAACCACAATGGCCAGAGTTCTGGCCCGCACTATCAATCAGATTGATAATTCTGTAGATGGAGAGTCACTCAATCAAACGCTGAATATTGTGGAAATTGATGCGGCTTCCAATAATAAAGTTGAAGATGTACATCAACTTAGAGAGACAGTTCGCATCCCTCCACAAAACGGCCGCTACAAGGTATTCATTATTGATGAGGTTCACATGCTGAGTAAGCAGGCGTTTAATGCTCTGCTCAAAACTCTTGAAGAACCCCCTCCATACGCCATTTTTATTTTTGCCACAACTGAGCCGCATAAAGTGCTGCCTACGATTTTATCCAGAGTTCAGCGGTTCGATTTTAAAAGAATAAGTGTTGATGAAATTGTTCAGCGCCTGACAGGTATCTGCGCAGATGAAGATATCACGATTGATGAGGAGTCGCTCCATGTCATTGCCAAAAAAGCTGATGGTGCACTTCGCGATGCACTTGGGCTAATGGATCAAGCAATTGCGTTTTGCGGTACTACCATACAGCATGAAGAGCTTTTACAGGCGCTAAACGTGGTTGGCCACGATCAGCTTTTTGAATATACAGAAGCCGTCCAAAAACAGGACTCCAACACCGGGCTTGATCTGATTGACCGACTTATCAAAAATGGTGTGGATATTCAGGAGTTTTTGGTATCGCTAACTGAACACCTTCGAAATCTTTACGTAGCCCGTCAGTCTAGCAAGATGTATTTGGTAGAGGCAACTGAAGAGACAAAGGAGAAGTACCGGGAGTCTGCAAAGCCGTTTTCCGAAGAGGAATTAATCAGAATGCTGCACCTTGTGAGTGAAGCGCAAATCAAGATCAAAGATGTTCAGCAGCCACGGGTTCACTTCGAAATCCTCATGCTGAAGCTGATTCATATGGGGCGTACCAAAGAGATCAATCAGCTGATCAGCGGACTTGAGCAATTAAAAAAAAACGGCAGTAGCCAAGTAAAGAGCAACCCTTCCATTAAAAATAGTAGCAGCTCTGCTTCTGAAGAAAGTTCTTCTCCTAAATCAGAAATGGATTCCGGTTCGGAACAGAATGAGAGTTCAGAAAAAGAGATCGAGCAAGAACCGACGAGCTCAGAACCGGATGCAGTTCAGCCTTCGAGGGCAACTGATAGCTCAAACAGTATGCCCGATTTTGAGCACGCTCCACACCCTGCCGGAGCAGAAACCTCAACTATAGTAGAGGAAACTCCGGAAGAAATTGAAACTGAAAGTCCGGATGATGATTTTCTGACGATTAAGCCTTCACTTGGATTTGTAAAAGGCATAAGCTCCTCGAACGGGCAGGAAAAGAGTAAAAAAGTAAAGCGAAATGAGAAAGAAGAAGACACCTCAAAACCGGATCAAAGAATTCAGTCGATTGACGATATAGAGGCTTGCTGGAAAGATTTTTTGAATCAGGTAAAAGAGAGCGCACCACAAATGCTCTATTATCAGATTTTGCGCTTTAAGCTTAAAGAACTTAAAGGCACAACTCTGATTGTATCTGTAGACAGTGAGTTTGCTACAAATTTGGTGGAAGAAAATCAGCAGCTTTTATCCTCAATATTCAAACGAATGAGCGGAACTTTTATCCGCTTCTCATGTACCGTAGAACAAGCCGAGGACAGCAAGAAAGACTCAATTAGTCCTTATGAGCGTTTTAAGGAGATCCAAAAAGAAGACCCTAATCTTAAAAAGATTGTAAACCTGTTCGGAGCTGAATTAGAATACTGATATCATTGAGTTGCCAACAATTAGCCGAAAACATTATTACTTCTTTTTTTGTTACCAATCAGACAAACCTAAATTATTGTAAACCTATTTTGTTATGAGTGAATTTAATATGGCCGATATGTTCGGAAAACTGAACGACATGCAGGCAAAAGTAAAAGAAGCCCAGGAAAAACTTGGTGAAGTTACCGTAGAAGCTGACGCCGGTGGCGGTATGGTAAAAGTAAAAGCTAATGGGAGAAGAGAACTGATCAGCATAGACATAGACAAGGATGTAATCGACCCCGAGGATAAAGAGATGCTTGAAGATTTGGTAGTTGCAGGCGTGAATAAAGCTCTTGAAAAAGCTGAAGAAGCCGGAAAGCAAAAAATGCAGGATGTATACAAAGACATGATGCCCGGCGGCGGCATTCCCGGCATGGACATGAGTAAATTTGGGCTTTAAATGATTTTGGACTGAGCTATTAGAAGATTTAGCTCGTCTGCCACAATTACCATTATCAGATGCAAATAACCTCTGAAGTTTTAGAACGAGCAATTGAAGAGCTTGCCAAATTACCGGGCACGGGTCGGAAATCTGCTCAGCGAATCGCAATTCATCTCCTGAAACAGTCTGATGAGCGCGTTTTGACTCTCGCCGACACTTTGGTACAGCTTAAGAAGTCTGTAAAACGATGTTCTGTTTGTGGCACCATTACAGATGAAGATCCATGTACGATATGCAGCAATCAAAAGCGCCAAACAGGGGTAATCTGTGTAGTTGAAGAGTTTCAGGATGTCTACATCATTGAAAAAACAAACGAATTTCGCGGCCGATACCATGTGCTTGGCGGAACTATCTCTCCTCTCGACAATATCGGACCGGATGACATTCGCATTCAGGAACTGCTTCAACGTCTTGCAGATGACGAAGAGCCTGTTAATGAGGTTATTCTTGCCCTGAATCCCGATGCCGAAGGTGAGGCTACATCCTATTACATCAACAAATTACTATTGAATTACGATGTAAATGTCACCCGAATTGCATACGGAATACCGATGGGTACGGAGCTCGAATTTATCGATGAAGCGACCTTGAGCCGGGCCTTCGCAAGCCGAACTTCTTTTTAACCTTACAACAATTACTCTATCTCCTCATAAACCTGATACTATCATGCTAAAATTTAAAATTTCACTATTACTTGCAGTCTCTGTGCTGCTAACTTTATTTATACCAACAGAAAGTTCAGCACAGAATCCGGGGTACTGGCAGCAAGCTGTTGAGTACGAAATGGACATCGATTTTAATGTTGAAACAAATCGCTATCAGGGACATCAAAAGCTGACCTATCACAACAACTCTCCCGATACGCTTAACCGGGTTTTCTACCATCTTTTTTTTAACGCATTTCAGCCGAACAGCATGATGGATAAACGTTCGCGAACCATTTCTGACCCGGACCGCAGAGTGCGCGATAGAATTTACCACTATGATGAAACAGAAATCGGTTATCAAAAAATTGACTGGATCAAACAAAACGGTGAAG
>CAZHUP010000080.1:0-11702 GCA_964535495.1 uncultured Rhodohalobacter sp. | reverse complement strand
CGAAAATTCTTGCACCCGGCAGCAAGCTGATGGACCGCCTGCACTATATGATGAGTCATCCGCACCATTTTGAAGCCTGGGAACCGGAGCCCAACCGTGAACCGTTTAAACGACAATTCAACAACGACAGAGGACACCCCATCCAAGATCTCGACTCACTCATTGCAAAACTCTCTTCTGCGGAAAAAAAACGAATTAAACCGGACCTCACGAAAGAAGAAGAGCAACCGGACTTAAGTGAGGCAAGCAACAATGTTGATGATATTGTTACGGAAACGCTTGCCGTAATTCATGAAAAGCAGGGGAATTTCAAAGGTGCAATCGATACGTTTAAAAAACTTAGACGTACTAACTCTGCAAAAAAAGATTACTACGATGGGCAAATCTTTCGTCTCCAACAAAAGCTCGCGGATAGTAAAAAAGAGCAGTAGTCTAAGGGATCTACTCTTTTACAAAATTATTATTGGCTTTTTCGTAGCCCACAGTTGTTGAAGGTCCGTGTCCCGGAAGTACTTTCGTATTGTCAGGCAAAGTGTACAGTTTCTCTCGTATAGATTTGGCAAGCAGATCAAAGTCTCCCTTGTAGAGATCTGTTCTTCCTATGCTGTCTTTGAAAAGCGCATCTCCGGCTATAACAAAACTTTCATCGGAAAAATAGAGTGATACATGATCCGGTGAGTGGCCCGGAGTAAATAGAACATCAAATGTGAACGGACCAATAGTGAATGCTTTCTGTTCTGCCATCTCATTTGGAGTAAAGTCAAATCCGGATGTTCTGAATCCAAACCTGAGCGCCTGATCAGCATAGTTTTCCCAAAGATAGAGATCACTGTGATTTAGGAAGACAGGTATATCAAACTCTTTCAGCACCTTATCGAGGCCCATAATGTGATCTATGTGAGCGTGAGTAAGAACAACTGCAATCAGCTCAGTTCCTGACTCCTCAAGATCATTTTTTAAAACGTTGAATTCCCTCGGATCAAAAAATCCCGGATCGATTAAAACTGATTTTTGATCTATCGTTAGAAGATAGGTGTTTTCAGCGAATGGGCCTACGGTGTACTGTTTGACGTTCATAAATACTCAGATATAAAAAAAGGATGTAATGAAATTCACTACATCCTTTTATAATGTGTTGTTAAGCAGCTCTACTTCTTCGAATATCGTTTGTTGAAACGATCGATACGGCCTGCTTTTTGTGTAATTTTTTGGTCCTTATTGTAGAACGGATGGTTTTTGGAATCTACCTCACTTTTGTAGATACCGTCTGAAACGTCCATGGTACTTCTTGTTTTCATCTCAGTACCATCACTTAAAACTACTGTAATTTCTTTATAATCGGGATGAATTCCTTTTTTCATAATCGTGATCTGGCGTTGGTTGAATCTTCTTTAGAATCCAAAGATACGGGATCGTTTACGCTTTTGCAATCCGAAGGTGAAAATGAAATTACTTCCATGTTTATAAATGATCCGGAGTTCTCGGATAACCCCTTAACCTACTCCGGATCCTCTCTTCAATGGTTAAACTAAAACCGTTTCACCATCATCTTTACTATAGCCCATTGGAATTTCTTCGTCTGAGACTGCCGATCGATTATACTCTTCGAGGGTAAATTCATCAACCGTAATTGCGTCGAATCGAGCTTCCTCAGTTTTCCTGACAATCTTCGCTTCCTCTTCGGTGATGACACCTTTTTCAAGCGCCGGATCAAGCTGCTTCAATATATGAGTCTTCTTGATTTCTCCCGCTTTTGTAGCCTTATACAACTTCTTGTAGATCGGGAATGACTCTTCAATCACTTTCATAGCGTACTCATATTTACCTAGTGCTTCATCTGTTGATTCAGGTATGTAAATTCCGGAAGTCAATCTATCGCGTTGATCTCCTCTGGTTTGCATCGCCTGGGCAACTTTATGACCAAGTTTATCAGATGGTTTTTTTCCAATTCGATTCATTCTGGACCACAATCCAATCGGCCCTCTAAACAGCCAGCTCAATCCGGGAACTTCTATCTCCGCATAGATCTCGTCAAATGCAGTCTGAATTCTGTAAAAAGCATGTTGCATAGACCAGTGCAGGAATATTTCATCCTCTTTTTTACGCCCATCAGCCTCGAACCGTCTTAATGTAGCTGTTGCAAGAAGCATCCAGCTTAGAATATCCGCATAGCGGCCTGCCAGTTTCTCCTTCATTTTCAGGGCACCACCATAAGATCCCAATGCCATATCGGCCATAAATGCAAATGATGCAGAAGCCCACGCAAGTTTTCGATGGTACTTTGCTGCAGGTCCGCTAACGGGAGAAGTAGCAAGTCTTCCTCTGGTAATACTGAGCAGGCAGGAGCGGATTTCATTCTTAACCACATGACCAATGTGCTTCCAGAAAGCGTCATCAAACTGTTTCACATCTTTATTCATCAAAGCTTCGATCTCCTTCAGCGCATAAGGGTGACTTCGAATCGCACCCTGTCCGAAGATCATCAGAGTTCTTGTCAGGATATTTGCACCCTCTACTGTTATTGCAATTGGCATGGCAATATAGCTGTTGCCAAAAATATTTCGCGGCCCCATAGAAATGCCTGCTCCACCTACGATGTCCATTGCATCATTCACAATCTCCCTGCCAAGCTCAGTAAAGTTATACTTCGCAATAGCTGTAACTACCGCCGGTTTTGCACCGTCATCCAGAGCACCGCAAATATACCCTCTGGTAGCATCCATCATGTAGGTATAGCCGCCAATTTTTGCCATAGGTTCTTCAATACCCTCAAATTTACCAATATTGAGGCCGAACTGTTTACGGATTAGTGCATAGGCTCCTACTGCACGGGTTGCTGTTTTAGCTCCGCCAATCGCCTGCGCCGGAAGAGAAATTCCACGTCCAACAGCTAGAGATTCCATCAGCATTCTCCAGCCATTGCCGGCACCTTCAACTCCACCAATAATCGCATCTACCGGCACAACTACATCCTTACCGCGTGTTGGACAATTGTAGAACGGCACGCCAAGCGGATCGTGCTGTTTACCCAGCTCAACACCTTCTAAATCACTTGGAACTAATGCGGCTGTAATTCCCAGGTTCTCGCCTTTACCAAGCAGGTTATTGGGATCGGTCAGCTTAAATGCAAGACCAATTACAGTTGAAATTGCCGCTAGTGTTATATATCTCTTTTCCCAGTTTAATTTCAAATAGAGCTCGCCGTCATCACCCTTAAATACTTCGCCATGACTCTGCATTCCACCTGCATCTGAGCCTGCATTTGGTTCAGTCAGTGCAAAACACGGAATCTCTTCCCCTTTTGCCAATTTCGGCAGGTAGTGATCTTTCTGTTCCTGAGTTCCATAGTGCATTAAAAGTTCAGCGGGGCCCAAAGAGTTCGGAACCATTACAGTTGTGGCGAGAGGTCCACACCGGGAGGCCAGTTTTGAAACAATGGCACTATGTGCGTTAGCAGAAAAGCCGTAACCGCCATACTTTTCCGGAATGATTAAACCGAAAAAGCGCTTTTCCTTCATAAAATTCCAGGTTTTGTCATCAAAGCCTTTTCTTTGAAATACTTTCCAGTCAGAAACCATAGAGCAGAGCTCTTCTACCGGCCCATCCATAAACTTCTGCTCTTCTTCCGTTAACTCCGGATATGCCTCACTATTCATTCGTTTCATATCCGGGCTGCCCGAGAAGAGTTCTCCTTCAACCCAAACTGTACCCGCATCAATTGCTGTCTGCTCCGTTTCTGAAATAGCCGGAAGAATCTTTAATGCCTCCAATACTTTCATAATAGGTCCGGAAAGCAGGACTCTTCTAATCGCTTTTACGTTGAAAATTACGGCCAATACAAGGAAGGTTGTAATTAACCAGACAGGCGCTCCCAAACCGGCCAGGGCAATCAGTCCCGCAACGGCCCAAATCCATAAGGGTGCTCCCTTAAATCCCAAAATTAGAAATATGAGGACTATTCCTGTCCAAACAGCCCAAGTGGCCATTTCACTGAAAAATCCGAGTTGTTCGATTAAAGCTTCCATAATAGACTCCTTTTAAGCGGGTGTTTTTTGAATTATAAATCCCTGAATAATGTGATCTTTAGCAAGATCCAAAAACCGATCTTTGGGAACTCTGGTGTCGAGGCGCTTACCCAGAATTACTGAAACAACTCCGTGAATCTGTGCCCAAAGTGTATAGGCACTCACCAACGGATCATCAACATCAAATAGATGCTGCTCCTTGCCACGCCGAATAATTCCTGCCAGCAGTTCGTAAATTTCCCTCACCTGCTGAAATTTCTCTTTTGGATACTTCGGCATCTCTTCCGGGCGTACCATATAGATAATCTCATACTCCTGTGGATTTTCAAGCGCATATCCAACATAGGCATCGGCCAGAGATTCAAGCTGCTCAATCGGGCTGGCAGTCTCATCCAGTGCATTTCTCAAAACTTTGTTCAAATTGGCTATACTCTCTTCAATCAATGCAAGCAGCAGATCATCTTTATTTTTAAAATGCAGATAGATGCTTGTAGCTGTTACGTCAGCCTTATTCGCAATTTTTCGCATCGACATTTTACTGAAACCATTTTTCAGCAGAAGATATTTACTTACTTCTAAAATTTCTTCTCTCAGAGACATACAACATAGGTTAACACTGTTAAGTACACACTGTTAATTTATCAAATCTGACTACAATGTCAATACCTGAACCCAAATTGTAACGATGAACTCTTAAATTTTACCGGTGCTATTTAGCCGAAATGAGATGTAACGGATAGTTTTCCCCTCTTTCAGATGCATTTTTTCATAGTATGTCTTGATAGACAAAACCGGGTCATCCGGGCGTTCGTCGTAAACGTTATCTACGCATTCTGCAATCTCACAATTCTCTTCAGTGGTTGTTTCGAGAGTAAAATTGTACAGTTCATCAGAATCCGTTTTCAAGTGAACGGTAGCATTCGGACTGAGGATTTTTCTGTAGATACTCAAAAATTTCGGAGAAGTAAGCCTTTTGGAAGATTTAGAATCTCTCAGATAGGGATCAGGGAAAGTTATCCAGATTTCATCTACCTCTCCCTCCTCAAAATATTCGGCCAAATGATCAATGTATATTCGCATGAAATGAACATTCAACAATGGCTCCCTTAGTGCTTGTTTAGCTCCTGTCCATATACGCCAACCCTTTTTATCTATCCCAATAAAATTTTTATCCGGATACTGACGGGCAAGGTTGACAGTATATTCTCCCTTACCACATGCCAGTTCCAATACAATCGGATTGTTATTCTTGAAAATATTTTTGTGCCAGGTTCCTTTCGGTTTTGAAGCTCCGTTATCAAAATCAGTATACTCAAAAACGTTCGGGAACCGATCTACATCCTCAAACTTTTGCAGTTTATTCTTTGCCATTCCTAGAGATAAATGTTTATGGTGCTAATCGCTGTCTGTTCCACTTTCCTGATGTTTGCTGATAGAGAATCCTATCGTGCAATCGTCCGGGCCTTCCCTGCCAGAACTCAATTGTTTCAAAGATGATTTTATAACCACCCCAAAATTCCGGTTTGGGTATGTCAACACCTTCAAACTTTTCTTCAATTTCTTGAAAATTGGCTTCCAATTCCTTTCGATTAGCAACCGGACGACTTTGGTCCGATGCCCAGGCTCCAATCTGGCTCTCTCTGGGCCTGGACCGAAAGTAGTCTTCACTCTCAGCAACGGTCAGCTTTTTAACTTTACCGCTGATTCTAACCTGCCGCTCAAGTTCAGCCCACCAAATAGTACAGGCTGCTACAGGATATGCTTCAAGCTCTTCAGCCTTTTGACTTTCGTAGTTTGTGAAAAAAGATATTGAATTCTCGTCAAGACCTTTCAGGAGTACCATTCTCACATTTGGTGTCTCAGCTCCGGTTACGGTTGCCAGGGCCATAGCGTTGGGTTCGATTACTTCTGATTCAACCGCTTCCTCAAACCACATTCGAAAAAGATCCACCGGATTTTCCGGAAGTTCGCTATCCACGAGTCCACCTTCTTTGTACTGTTTTCTTAAATCTGCAATTTTAATATCTGTCATAATCAATTACCCGAAATATTCCGGTTCATTCCCTTTTTTCCACTTTATATTGCAACCTATACTTGGCGTCTGATCTTCAGGCACTTTCTCACCTGCAAGAACTTTATCCGTTGCCTCCCTGAGATCCTTACCTGTTACCGGCTTATCATTTCCCGGTCGGCTGCTGTCGAACTGCCCGCGATAGACCAACTCATGCTTTTCATCAAACAGGAAAAAGTCCGGTGTGCATGCCGCCTTGTAAGCTTTTGCCACTTCCTGTGTTTCATCATAGAGATAAGGAAAAGGATAGCCATATTTTTCCGCATCCTCCTTCATCTTCTGAGGACTGTCATCGGGATAATTTTCAATATCATTAGAGCTTATTGCAATAATTCCTAAGCCTTTTGGCATGTAATCTTTTGCATATTCAGTAATTCCTTCTTTAATATTTTTCACATAAGGACAGTGATTACTGATGAACACTACCAATAAAGCTTTATTCCCTCTGAAATCCTTCAACTGAATATTTTCCCCGGTTACTGTGTCGGGAAGTGAAAATTTTGGCGCTTTGGTTCCAAGTTCCAGCATGGTTGAATTAACTGCAGACATATTGTATCTCCATTTAGTTATCTTTTTGTATTCTGCTCATTAAACAGTTCGACGGAAGAATGCATTCAGAAATTTCGGTTTGAAGATATAAAAATCATTCGACCGTTTCTCTTCCTAATACAGTTTCGCCGTTGGCTGACAAAAAGAGTCTACGCCTAAAAAAGATTCATTTGACCGTTTGATGGGCGCTTGAAGTGTGATCTGTTTAATGGCGGAACCGGCTGATCCAATCCCAATCGTTTTTTGTGAATTTTTATAAGCTGTTTGATCTGATTAGCATAAGGGCCCACAGTCTGAAATCTCTCTCCAAATTCTGATCGGTTCAATTGCCCGTCTTTAAGGCTTCGAATTCGGTTCAGCACCTTCTCTTTGCGATCAGGGAAGTGATCTTCAAGCCACTTTGAAAAAATCTCTTTCACCCCATATGGCAGCCTCACAATAGTATAGGCCAACGATGAAGCTCCGGCATTAGCGGCAGCTTCCATCATCGGTACGATCTCATCATCCGTTAACCCGGGAATAATAGGTGCAATATTTACATTCACCGGTATTCCGGCTTTAGTCAATTCTTCAATCGCCTTTAATCGTTTGGCGGGCCGTGATGTTCTTGGCTCCATTACATTGGTAATATCGGACCTGAGCGATGTGAGTGAAATGGTTACCCGCACTGCACCGATCTCGGCTAATTTTTTAAGGTAATCAATATCCCTTGTAACCAGATAATTTTTGGTAATGATTACCAGCGGATGGTTACACTCTGCCAAAATCTGCACACATTGTTTTGTGATCTCCAGCTTCTTCTCGATCGGTTGATAGGGATCTGTAACCCCGCTCATCACTAAAGACTGCGGTTTCCAATTTTGATCGGCCAGCGCTTTCTTCAGTAACTCAGGAGCGTTGTATTTAACCACAATTTTCGATTCAAAGTCGAGTCCGGCACTCATACCTAAAAATTCGTGAGTAGGTCGCGCATAACAGTAGACGCAGCCGTGCTCACATCCCCGGTATGGATTCAAACCTACATCAAATGGAATATCCGGACTTTGATTTCGGGATATTACATTGGAGGTGTGATCTTTCAGAAGCTGCGTTTTCGGCTTCTTGAGCTGACCTGTTTCCGCGTCGATCTCATACTCCAGGTTGGTTTTGAGAAATCGGTTCTTGGGATTTTGAGCGGATCCCCGTCCTTTGATTGGCTGACTCATAATTTACACATGTTTTATACATGCTTAATGTATAAGCTAATCTGTGCTTAATCAAGGTGTGAGTTGAAAAATTATCAGATTTTCACAGATACATAGATGACGATTCATTTCTCGCAGATGTGCACAGATTATTTCGCAGAGTGTCTCAGATATACTGCGTAAATCAGCGGTACTCTGCGAGAACCTAACTCAAGCGAATTTTTGAACGACAGACTGGATCTTGTGCAATGCATTTTCCAGCAGATCCTGTTCAATAATTAGCGGTGGAGCAATACGAACCAACGAGTTTGAGTGCAGGGTCCAGCCGAGAATGATTTCTTCTTTGAAACACTCCTCAACAACATTTTGCGTCAGATCTGAATCCCGAAGCTGAAGTCCCAGCATCCCTCCCCGGCCTCTCACTTCTACAATTCCATCTCCTTTCAAAATCATTCGGGCTGTTTTCTCGATCTTCTCTGCTTTTGAAGCAAAATCACTATGAAGCAGAGTTTCCAGGTTTGCATGAGCCGCTGCACAGCAGACCGGATGTCCTCCAAATGTTGTGACATGATTCAGCGGCGGATTGTGTTTGAACTCCTCAAAAATCTCTGAGGAAGAGACAAACGCTCCCATCGGCATACCGCCACCCATCGCCTTTGCAAGCGACAGGATATCGGGCACCACATCGTAATGTTGAAATGCAAAGAGCGAGCCCGTTCTGTAGAATCCGGTTTGAATCTCATCAAAAATGAGGAGCGCGCCGGTATCATCGCACCGCTGCCTAACTTGCTTCAACCACTCTTTGTCGGCGGGAATCACGCCACCCTCTCCCTGAATCGGTTCCATAATCACCGCGGCTGTTTTGTCGTCAATCTCACTCAATCCGGCAGGATCGTTAAAATCGATGAAATGAACATCGGGCAAAAGTGGCTTGTAGGGATCTCGATAGACATCACGTCCGGTCACGCTCAGCGATCCGTGGGTATCTCCATGGTAGCTGTCATTAAACGCGACTAATTTATGCCGACCGGTATATTTTTTAGCCAACTTAAGCGCTCCCTCATTCGCTTCGGTCCCGCTATTCACAAAATAAACACGATCGAGCGTATCGGGCAGCTGATCGGTCAAAAGCTGAGCAAAGCGGCTCTGTGGCTCCTGAATATACTCGCCATACACCATCACGTGCAGATGTTTATCCAGCTGTTTTTTTATCGCATCAATCACGCTTGGATGGCGGTGCCCCAAACTACTCACAGCTATCCCTGAGATCAGATCCAAATATGATTTGCCATCTTTTGTGTATATATGGCACCCTTCAGCTCGATCAACCTCAAGCCCCATCGGAAATTCACTGGTCTGAGCTACGTGCTTATAAAATGAGTCTGAAAATTCCGTCATAAAAATACTTTCTTCAATCTACCCGTTTTCCCATCGATCGAGCAGCGGCAGCAACTCTTTTTGTGTTGACTCGGTCTTGTCATCAGCATACCATTTGTGCAGTGATTCAGAAATTTCACGATAGTCTTCACCATCATTCAACTGCCAATCGTCATACATATCCTGAGCTTTGAACGGTCGAGGTCCCCAATCACCCAAAACAGTGAGTGTGTTTGCATCCAGAACAATCAGCTTCGGTATTGACCGGCTTCTTTCGTTAGTCAGGAAATCATCCATAATGTCCAGATTCTGATCTCTCAAAATCAGTCTCATTTTTATCAACTCATTCTGATCGGCCATCTTTTGCAGTACAGGAATAATCTGAGCCGCATCACCACACCAGGCTTCCGTTAGCACAAGCCACATCATCGGTCGCTCAATTTGTTTTAAGCGCTCTTTTAACTCTGGTAATAGCTCTGTTGTCTTATCGAGCCGCTTCATTCGATAAGTATTCATCTTAGTGTAATGGAGCATCGCTTCGGAGTGATTTTCTCCGGTCGTTCTATTCTTCTCCATGAGTTTCTCAATCAATTCTCTGTATTGATCGTACGTGTAGGCCTCATCCAGAACATCTCTGGTGATGGGTGCTGCTTTTACTTCTGTCATAATTGGTTTGTCAAAAATAGGATTTTAAAACTGTGTCGCCGATCCATTCGTATCGAATAGCATTGAGTATTAATAAAAAAATTACAAATGAAAGTGATGCCAAAAACTTCATTTTCATAACACTGCTGTACTCACTTTCCATTCCTTTCAACCGCAGTAGTAAACGGAGTAAAATAACTCCTGATATTAAACCGAGTATGAAGAAAATAACTGCAGGATATGTATAAACCTGCAGTAGGCCGGCACTAAATAAGATTAAACCGAAAAGGTACGAAATCACAAAAAAGAACTTTACTCCGTCGATACCATACTCTATCGCAAAGGTTCTATCTCCTCGCTTTTTGTCCTGATCAATCTGATATATTTGTGATACCGGATAGAGACTCAACAGTATAAAGGATGCACCGAAGGCTGATATTGTTACGGAAATTGTAATTGATCCTCCCGCAGCAATAGTTCCAAGCAACACGGAGTTGAGACCGGTACTTATGGCTATAGCGAGCAGACTCAAATAGGGATGGCTTTTCCAGCGGGCAAGCGGTGTGGAATAGAGCCAAAAAAGCAGCAGACTGACTCCATAAATTACGAAGTAGATCAAACCAAAAGTTACCGACCATGCCCAGCCAACAAACATCATTGCAAGAGATGCAACGCGCATCCATTCTGTCATTTCAGGGGGATTTTTCAATCCGCCTATCGGCCCTTCATCTTTATCCCAAAAGGAGTTGAAAGCCGTTGCACCTCCAAAAAGGAAAATATGCACATTTATAAACTGGAGCCAGAATTGAGCCGTATTCATCTGATCTGCCATCAATCCGCCCAGCAGAAATCCGCCCGGCAGTATAAATAACTGGTAGTGAAGCCGCAGATGAAGCAGAAAATGTCCTATTTCTTTCATCATAATCTTAAGATTTTGGATAGTTTACACTATTCGGTTTCGCATCGCAAGCTTAAGAGTGATATTTTTACCGCATGGAAATTTATACAGACAATATAGAGCTGAAAAACGAACTACTTGAAGAGAGCGTCTGGAAAAGCCTTATGAAATCTCACAAGGCTGAGCTGGCTGCGCTGCTTGATCCCTATCTTAAAAAAAGGTCGATGCAGCAGAAAGATCCCGTTCTCGATTTCCTGTTTGAGTACTACGCGTTCCGCCCCTCACATCTGAGGCGATGGACTCCGGGAATCGGAGTCTCTCTCGAAATAAACGAAAATCCAGAACTTCCGGAAGTTTCTGAGCTAAGTGTTTCAAATCATCTCGCTTATCTCGACCCAAATCATTTTCCAGTAAAGAGACTCAAATCCCTCCGGTGGACGCTCGATCTGCTTAAAAAAAGCACACAAAATAAGCCACTTTTTGGCTGTTTTGGAATGCATGAATGGGCGATGGTCTATCGCGCCGGTCAAGTTCGTCATGAGCAGATACCGTTTCGGCTTTCAGATGATGAAATCGCTGAGTTTGTGGAATCACGCCCCTTGCTCTGCACACATTTTGATGCCTTTCGCTTTTTTACTGAGAATGCGAAACCGATGAACCGGAATGAACTCAGTCGCGAAAATTTCCAAGATATGGAACAACCCGGCTGCCTTCACACCAACATGGATCTTTACAAATGGGCCTTTAAATTCTATCCCTGGCTTTCGAGTGAGCTAATCCGCAAAGCATTTCTCAACGCAGTTGAGACTCGAAAAGTGGATATGAAGGCTAGTCCGTACGATGCGCGTGAGTTTGGCCTGGAGCCCATTAAAATTGAGACGGAAGAGGGAAGAAAAGTTTACCTGGAAAAGCAGACTGAAATATTTGAGCGATCCATGCCGATCCGGGAAGAG
>CAZHUP010000079.1:0-11918 GCA_964535495.1 uncultured Rhodohalobacter sp. | reverse complement strand
CATTTCCTCGTCCATCGCATCGCGAATTGCTTCTCTAAATTGTAATTCAGCCATTATTAAAAATCGTTGTCGTTAAAATTTTTCTGTGAGTCGATTACTTTCTGTCATGAAAGTGAGGAGTATCCGCGAACATATCTTCATAGAGTGCTTCGTCTTCAGGAAAGTCAGCATTGTCCGCAAACTCTACTGCTTCCAACACCTCATCTTCAATTCGCTGTTCGATCTCTTCAATTTCTTTTTTCTTGGCTACTTTTTCATCAATCAGGTACGTTTTCATACGCTCAACCGGATCAATCTCCTGATACTTCTTGAGCTCCTCTTTAGTTCTGTATTTTTGAGGATCCGACATAGAGTGACCTCGATACCGGTAGGTCCGGATTTCTACAAACCATGGTTTACTGTCTTCACGAACTTCGTCTGCAATTTTTTTCATGTTCTCATAAACAGTGAGAGCGTCCATACCGTTAAAAACAGCACTCTTCATTCCATAGCCTTTTGCACGCTCGTGAATTTCATTCACAGTATGCCGACGTGCCGCGGTACCCATGGAATATCCGTTATTCTCTACAACGTAAATGCATGGCAAGTTCCAGAGCTGACTCATATTAAGCGTCTCGTGGAGAGCACCCTGATCTACCGCACCGTCCCCGAAAAATGTCGCTGTAACACGGTCATTATCCTGATACTTATTAGCAAAAGCAATACCGCCACCTATTGGAATATGACCACCTACAATTCCATAGCCACCCCAAAAATGCTCTTCAACATTGGCAAAGTGCATAGAACCGCCCTTCCCTTTAGAGCAGCCTGCTGCTTTACCAAATAGTTCGGCCATGCCTGATTTAGCAGAAACCCCTCTTAAAAGTCCCCAGCCGTGATCACGATATGCGGTAATAATATCATCATCATCATTCAAAGCATGAACTGTACCGGTTGATACGGCTTCCTGACCAATATAGAGGTGAAGAAATCCACCAAATTTACCTTTTTGATACTGCTGCATTGCACGCTCTTCAAACCGGCGTTGCAAATACATCTGTTCAAACATGTTGATCGCATCATCGTCCGACAGACCTAAATCTTTATGCGATTTTTCTGTTGGATCAGGCAGGTCTACCGATTTTTCAATTTGGCCGTTCTTGCCGCTATCAATCCCAATGGGAGTAAAAATAGCCTCTGTTTCTTTCGTCTTTGCCATACTTACAGTTAATCGTTATTCAATTTCTGATTTGCGTTAAATATACCCATAATTTGAGAAGTTTACAGATGCCCGGATCTTAATTTAAATCTCAGCCTCTATCATCTCCTCAGCCTTTTTAAAAGCTTCCTCAATTTTGTCAGGGAAACGCCCGCCCGCCGTCGCGAGATTTGGTTGACCGCCCCCTCCTCCACCTACTATTCTTCCAAGCTGTGATACCATATTACCGGCTTTCAAGCCTTTTTGAATCAAATCGTCAGTAACAGCTGCCATTAAATAGACCTTACCCTGCTCTGTGTCTTCTGATGCCAAAACTATGGCACTTTCTTTCTTCGTCTTTTCTAAAGCATCGTACCCGAGTTGCTTCAATGTATCCATATCCGCGCCGGCTACTCTGCCTATATAGAGTCGAACACCGGAAATATCTATTCCGTTTTCGAGAATTTGATCCAATGAGTCACCAGCCTGGCTTTGACGCAACTTTTCAACCTCTTTTTCCAGCTCTCTGTTTTTTTCGATCAGAGTTTCAATACCTGAAACAAGCTCTTTTTGAGCACCGATGAGTGCTCGAGCTTTTTGAAGCTGTTGTTTTTCTGAACGCAGAAGTTCGTCAGCATTTTTACCTGCTACAGCCTCTACTCTTCTGATACCTGCTGCAGCCGATGATTCGTCAGTAAACCGGAAGTACCCAATTTTACCCGTAGCATCTGCATGCGTACCACCACAGAGCTCTACAGAATAGTCAGGGTCAAACGTGATTACCCGTACATTATCTCCATACTTTTCGCCAAATAACATCATTGCACCTCGTTCACGAGCTTTATCAATCGGGACATTTCGCTCTTCGAGAAGAGGGATATTTTCCTGAATCTTTCTGTTTACCTGCTGCTCAATCTGATCGAGTTCTT
This sequence comes from uncultured Rhodohalobacter sp., assembly GCA_964535495.1. Classification (GTDB taxonomy): domain Bacteria; phylum Bacteroidota; class Rhodothermia; order Balneolales; family Balneolaceae; genus Rhodohalobacter. Next base: position 9,812 of record CAZHUP010000079.1, on the reverse strand, counting down.
CCTGCTTCACCGCTTCAAAATGTGAAAAGTCGAAGCGCAATCGATCAGGAGCTACCAAAGAACCTTTTTGAGCAACATGGTCACCCAAAACATTTCGAAGCGCCGCGTGCATAATATGTGTTGCTGAATGGTGTTTTTCAATTTCGCGACGGCGTTCTAAATCGATCTCGGCGATCCAGGTTCCGGACAGATCAGACGGAATTCGATCAACGTAGTGCAGATGACCATCATCAGATTTTTGAACATCCCTCACCTCAATTATTTCATCTCCATTTTTGATAAACCCAACATCTGCCACTTGTCCGCCTGACTCTGCATAAAAAGGTGTTTTTTCGAGCAGTATCATTTTACTCTCCTCATTCTCTGCCGTTGCCAGAATTGAAGTTTTTACACTCGCCTCATCATACCCAATAAACTCAGATCGTCCTTCTTTGATAATATTCCAATTCAGATCGCTTTTCTGAGAAGCAGTAAATTTACCTGCAGCCCGTGCGCGCTCTTTCTGTGCCTTCATTAGCTCATCAAAGCGGTCTGTATCCACTTCAACACCTTTTTCACGAGCCATCAACTCTGTTAAATCGATCGGGAAACCGTAAGTATCGTGCAATTTAAATGCGTCATCTCCTGATAGTTTTTCCTTCCCTTCAATCATTGTATGAAACAGATCAATACCCTGACCTAGAGTATTCAAAAAGCTTTTCTCTTCAGCTAAAATCACATTCTGAATGTACTCAACCTGTCCATCCAGTTCTGGAAAAACATCTACAAACTGTTCAGCTAACACCGGTACCAGTTCGCTCATGAACGGTTTTTTAAAATCAAGCCGATCCCAGCCGTAGCGAATCGCTCTTCTTAAAATTCGACGAATAACATATCCCCTTCCTTCATTAGAAGGTGAGGCCCCATCCATGATTGAAAAACTTACCGCTCGGATGTGATCTGAAATAACCCGCATGGCAATGTCTGTCTCTTCGTCATCACCGTAAGTTTTCCCGGCCAGATCAGCAATTTTTTGAATAATAGGCTGGAATACATCTGTATCGTAATTGGACGTTTTCTGCTGAAGTACCGCGCAAATACGCTCAAAACCCATCCCTGTATCCACATGCTGGGCAGGAAGTTTTTCGAGCGAACCATCTTGTTTCCGATTAAACTGAATAAATACCAGATTCCAGATCTCCATCACGCGGGGATCGTCCATATTTACAAGTTCTGCGCCGGGCTTATTCTTTCTCTCCTCGTCTGAGCGCAGATCTACATGAACTTCGGAGCAGGGTCCACAGGGACCGGTTTCACCCATCTCCCAGAAATTATCTTTCTTATCAAACTTCAGTACATGATCCGGTGAGATTGAAGTCTTCTTAACCCAAAGATCCGCAGATTCATCATCGGCAGGTAATCCGTCAGATTCATCGCCTTCAAAAACGGTTGCATATAGTCGATCAGGATCGAGGCCCCATTCGTCCACCAAAAGCTCCCATGCCCATTCGATTGCCTGCTCCTTAAAATAGTCGCCAAATGACCAGTTGCCAAGCATCTCAAATAGAGTATGATGGTAGGTGTCATGGCCTACCTCTTCGAGGTCGTTATGCTTTCCGCTCACACGAATACAACGCTGAGTGTCAGCTGCTCTTTTCCACACTTTGCCGTCATCTTTCAACCCAACCTGTTCTCCTAAAAAGATCGACTTAAACTGGTTCATTCCTGCGTTTGTAAAAAGCAGGGACGGATCATTTTTGGGCACAACAGGGGCGCTGTCTACAATGAGATGATCTTTTTCTTTAAAAAAATCCAAAAATTCCTGGCGAATTTGAGCAGCCGTTCTAAGTGACATAAATTCAAAAAAAATTTAATAAATGTGTTTTCACAATAAGCTTACTAAAATAGCAAAATTTAAACTTAACCTCATTCCAATCTTCTACTTTCATTCTCATTAGCTAAACTCTTCTGTATATTAGACTACTTGTAAACTGATCATACACTATGAAAACCGTCTTAAATTATTTTCTAAGGGGATTGCTCTTCATCTTTCCTCTTTATGCAACCATCTTTGTAATCGTGTTTCTTGTAAACTGGCTGGATTCTGCCGTAAACCCTATCCTGTTTGGCTGGCTGCCTATTCAAATTCCCGGGCTTGGACTCATCACGTCATTTATTTTCATCGCACTTTTAGGTTTTGTCATATCAACGGCTTTAACCCGACCTCTGGTCAACTACTTCGAATCAATTCTATCCCGAATACCCTTCATCAAAATTATCTACACAGCTTTTAAAGACTTTTCAGAGGCCTTTTTGGGAGATAAAAAGAAATTTAACAAACCGGTTTTAGTTACTCTGGCCGACGGATTGGACCGAATAGGATTTATTACAGAACGGGATTTAAGCATTTTAAACATTGAAAACAGAGTTGCCGTCTACTGCCCTCACTCCTATAATTTTTCCGGTAATCTTTTTCTGGTTGAACCTGACCGGGTACAGATCTTGAAAATTGATCCTGCTGATGCCATGAAATTTGCTGTTAGTGCCGGAGTTACACAAATCGAACCATTTAAGTCTGAGTAACTATGATTAAAGAGTCTGTTTTTACTGATTCAGAAATAGCTGAAATCCGCAACAATTTCCCTCATATAAATACCGGTCACATCTATTTGAATCATGCGGCAATCAGCCCTATTTCCAGCTCTGTAAAACTCGCAATAGATCAGTTTATTTCGGACAGGCACACAGGAAAAGTCGACAATATCGAGTTGGGGATGTCCATCGTACAGGAAACCCGCAATCTTATTGCGAATTTTATAAATGCCGAAAATTCCAATCAAATCACTTTTGTGCCCAATACTTCAGAGGGAATAACTGCGGTCGCAGAGGGACTTAACTGGAATGAAGGGGATGAAATTTTACTGAATCGAATGGAGTTCCCGACCAATGTTCAGCCATTTCGAGTTCTTAATCGGTATGGCGTAAATGTTCGATATATCGAACCGGAGAATAATAAGATCACTCCGGATATGGTTGAATCAGCAATAACTCCAAAAACACGGCTGATCTCAATCAGTGCAGTTCAGTACCTCACCGGATTTAAAGCAGATTTAAATGCAATTGGGCAAATCTGTAAAAAACGGGACATTCTGTTTGTTGTAGATGCCATACAGTATCTTGGTGCCGGAAACATCGACGTGCAGGCTTGCAATATTGATGCCTTGGCAACCGGAGGTCACAAATGGCTAATGAGCCCGATGGGCACGGGGTTTCTCTTTCTCTCAAAAAAAATAAGCAGCAAGTTAAAACCTTTCAAAACGGGATGGCTGTCGGTTCAAGAGCCCTGGGAGCTATCAAACTTCGAACAGGATTGGCTTCCGGTTTCACAGCATTTAGAAATCGGAACACCAAACATGCTCGGAACTGCCGGAATGAATGCTTCTTTGAAAAACTTGAATAGTATTGGACCCGAAAGAATTACAGACAAAATTCTGAATTTAACAGACTACCTCACAGAAAGAATATCCCAGCACAATGACACTCAACTGATCAGCCCGACTGCAAGAAATGAGAGAGCCGGAATTGTTACATTTTCAACAAAAAGAGTAACTGATACTGAAGCGTTTGTAGAATCCCTTAAAAAGCAAAATATTACAATTTCTTCCCGAGAGGGTAAATTGAGGATTTCACCCCACTATTATAATAAGTTTGAAGAGCTAGACACTGTACTGAATGCCATTTTTTAAAAAATTCAAAGAGATTGCGCTCGAGATAAAAGACGTAATCAGCGACACATTCCAAAAGGCGGCCGATGATGAAATTATGGTTCACGGTGCTGCCATCGCCTTTTACACAATTTTTTCAATTACACCACTTTTCATTCTTGTTGTTTTTCTGGGTGGTATTATTTTGAGTGAAGAGATTGTAGCACAACAGGCCTCTGAATACTTAGGTGAGTATCTTGATGAAGCCGTTTTGGCCAATTTAATTGAATACATTAGTGACCGGGGACAAAATCAGTCCGGACTCATCACCACCATTATTGCTACCGGCACAGTAATATTCGGTGCCACAACGGTAATTAGTCAGCTAAAGACCACTCTTAATAAAATCTGGAATGTTGCTGATGTAACCATTAATTCTGTTTGGCACTTTCTCTTAAACCGGTTATTGGCTTTCGGGATGATTATCGTGTTCAGTTTATTACTTCTAACTTCTCTTGCTGCTGAATTTGTACTGACCATTGGTTCAACCTACTTCAGCGAATCCCTCCCTGATCTGCATGTGAATTTATACGGGTTTACAGCGCAACTTTTGACTCTCTTCTTTGCAATCATTTTCTTCACACTGATTTTTAAGATACTACCTGACGTTCACGCAAGATGGATAGATATTCTGGTTGGCGCATTTGTAACAACCATTCTTTTTATGATTGGTAAATTCCTGATAGGATACTTTTTTTCCGCAACCGGAATTGAAGCGACCTATCGAGCAGCCGGCTCACTTGTTGTTTTTATTATTTGGGTTTACTACAATATCCAGACCATCCTGCTTGGAGCCGTCTTTACCCAGGTTTATACCGAAAAATATGGTGGTAAAATAAAACCCTATAGATTTGTTTCTCTAAAAAAGATCACCTCAAGTATTCAAAATTGAAACTTTTTCTCTCCTTAACAGTCCTATGATATCAACCGTTAGTTGAAGAAAGATTTCTCGATAAGGTGGTAAAGCTGCCGATTTATGATGCTGTATAATTTCAGGCAAGTTTGCTTAATTGTGCAGTAATGTGTTCGTCTTAAAGTGTTCGTAAAAAAATTTATTCATGATACAGAAAGTAGTTCTCAACTCTTCTGAGCGCGGAATAGTAGTGCATTCTATTGAAGAAGAAATTATAACCAAGAAAAAAGAGTACATACCCGAATCAGAATTCACCGGGCCTACAACAGAACTTTTTTTTCATGAACTCGAAAACAGATCTATGAGCAGAGACTCTGCAATGAGCAAATTTGCGGGTTTTTTATTATACGTCATGTACCTGATAACTCTGCCCGCAATATGGGGATGTTTAAAGCTATCCGGCGTTCAAAATGTTATAACATCTTACAATGTCAATGGATTGAATGGCTACTCATTTGAATTAGATCACTACAATATTGGATTAGAGCAGTGTGAAGAGAATAATGATGAAAAAGTGAACAGAATTCAGAAATTTCTTTTTAAAACCGGCTTTTATAAACTACCGCAATCCAGGCATTTACTAAGGGGTGAAATGAGCTTAAAAGGCCCTGAACCTCTTAAGAATCAAATTGCCCAGGTTTATGTCCGCAAATATACTGACTTCTATAAAAGGTATGCCGTTATGCCCGGATTCATAACACCAACTAGTTATTTTGTTATGGAAACCAATGATTTTTCACCAGCAAAAAAGTTAAAAACCGAGCTGCGATATCTGATTTCAAACACTAAACGCTGAACCCCTGCTAATAAACCTCTTCAAATGTTCGGTCTGATGGTTTCATGAATTTTTTGAGATCGTTGTGTGGAATTTGATTCAGATCTTCCGGTAGTTTTTTTCGAATATCAAGGTAATCTTCGAGGCCAAGCCGAAGCATCTCTTTATAAATACCAGATTCCATTCCTTTCATACCGCAGATATATATCAGCGTATTCTTCTTTTCCAGAATTGGCAGAAGCAGCTCTTCTTCGTCCCCTATCTTAGTTTGAACATAGTGTTTAGATCCATCTTTTCTACGATTCTCTCTCGAAATACTCTTTAAGTAGTGAAAATTACTGTGCTCTTGCGACATCTTCTTAAAATAGTCTGAATAGAGTAAATCTGTACGATAAGGGCATCCAAAGACGAGTGCACACTCATTTTGAAAGTTCCCTTTCTCAAACAGCTCCATTATCATTCCACGAAAAGGTGCAATTCCGGTACCGGTAGCAAAGAACAGATAGTTAAACTCTTTCGGGTTTTCAGGCAGTAAAAATCGCTTTCCGCTTGGGCCTGTAATTTTCACCTTATCACCGGGCTCCAAATCGGCCAGGTAGTTAGAAGCTACGCCGATGTAAAGTTTGTCTTCGAGCTCTTCAATAGTTCTTTTTACTGTAGTAGAAATCAAATTCGGTTTACCGTGTTCTCCACTGTTTGGAGACGATATAGAGTAAAGACGCAATTTGTGGGATCGCCCATTTTCATCTTTCCCGGGTGGTCTAATCCCAATGGACTGCCCCACTTTAATTCTTCCTTCTAATTCAGTACCGGACACATCAAATGTAATGTGTCTTACAAAATTCGGACTCGATTCTTTGGTGATGATATAGTTTTCAACCACTGAAACCTCAACAGGATCCTTTGGCCCGTAAATATTCAGTTCAACTTCAGGAAGTGTAATCTCTGCCATGAATATAGAGTTGTAATGTTTTTACCGTTATGATTTTATTTATTTAGTGGATATAAACTAAAGAGGAAATTGAATCATTTCATCAAATAGTGCATTCTCTTCACTCACATAATGAGATGACATAAAAATTGTTGTATTTTTTGACTTTGCATTGCTCAATAATTCCATCACAACTGCCCTGGTCTCCTTATCTAAACCTCTCAGCGGTTCGTCCATAATCAACAATTCAGGATTAGAAATAAGGGCAGCTGCTATTTGAGTCTTCTTTTTCATTCCGGTCGAGAAGGTGCCAATCTGTTCATTCCTGGCGTCTAAAGAAAGATGGTCAAAAATGTCTTCTATTTTTTTAGTTGATGAAGCGTCCCAACGTTTTCTGTTTCTTAGTACCCACTCCAGTAACTCTGATGCTGTCAGATGATCGGGAAGCGTTTCCTCATCATGAACCAACCCGACGTATTTCAAATATTCAGCTGGCTCTTTATGGATATCTATGTTTTTGTACTTCACGGTACCTTCTGTGGGAAAAGAGTTTACGGATAAAATTCGCAGAAATGTTGTTTTACCTGAACCGTTTGGGCCCACAACTCCCACGGCCATCCCCTGCTTAAAAGTTTTGGTAAAACCGGCAAATATTGGATGCCCTGCTTTATACTGTTTCGTAAGGTTTTTAATCTCAATCATACTATAAAATCGATTTCTTTAATCTGATACCTCCGGCAACCGCAACTGTCAATGCAGAAGCCAGGTATACTGCAATAATAAACAGTTGGTCTGAACTTCGCGGAACCCCGAAAACAAAAAGCTGTGCATTCATACTGATAATAAGCGGCAGCAACCATCTGATCTGCATCCAAAACCAGCTAAACACCCAGTTTTTTAACGGCGAAAGCCATCTCAATAACCAGTGAGGTGAAAAATTTCTCTGCATAGTAAGCAGTATAAATAGGTGATGGGTCACAGCGAACAGAGTCCAGATTCCCACCATAAAATTAATATCCGGTTTTTGATAAGCCACCAGCCAAACCAAAACATGCCCTGCAGCAACAGCTCTGCCGGCCGGAATTTTACGATCAATCTGCTGAAGGTATTGCCAAACATTCACTCTTAATGGTGAAGGTACCCACCAAAGCTGATTTACTTTTCGCCGTGCTGTGATGGTATCCTCCCCTTCTGAGGTTCCAAAAAACTCACTAAAAAAGCTGTTGGTGTGATAATATTTCCTTTCCGGACTTCTGTTTTTCAGTATATAAACCGAACCGCCTATCAAAAAGACAATAAGAGACAGGCCAACTTCAGCAATAATCCCGATTGAGTTTCCTGCAACAGTACCAATAATTACAAATAGCATTCCAAACAACGCTAATACTACTGTATTAACAAGGCTCGGAATAGCTCCCGGATCCATTGGGTATTTAAAATAATTAGCAAGCTTAAACCGTAACTCTTTCCCCTTTTCACTCTCCTGCCAGAACTGAGACTGTGGTCCTACTTTTAAATAGAGATAGAGAGCAAAACAGTGAAGGCCTGAGATAAATAACAGAGCGTATACCGAATAGGAAAATTTCAGGATCAATCCAGAGCCTGCTGCTTGAGAATCAGCAAAGAGTGTTGCCAGAATAAACAGATAAAAGTAGAGGTAATAGCTAAACGTTCGGTTGAACAGATAAGAGGTCAGTTTTTTACCCGATATATTACCAAGTTGAACAAGTTTTGAGTTTGAATCGGGAAATAAAAGATACGGTGTTACAAAAGAGATAAAGCCTGCGGCTCCAAGCATTAAATATCTGAGCGTAACCACTCTTTCTTCAATGGCAGCATCGTGCATCCAGCTCACACCCATTGCAAATGCGATGAGCGTAATACTAACTTTAAATAAGAGTGGTTGATTATTTTTTAAAGCCAAAATAGTCAGCTGATTCATCCTCCAAAAACAGTTGGAGAATATAACGCATCTTATACCATAAATCGAATACTCAAATAATGGACCTAAGATCTTCCATTCTCAGCGGCTTAATCAGATAGGCATCGTACCCGGTTGTTTCAGCTCTCTCTTTATACGCGTTATCAGTATTTCCTGTAACATAAATAACCCGGGTGCTATATTGATTTGATAAAATCTTTTGTGTGGCCTCAATACCATCCATCGACCCGTTTAGACGAATATCCATCAATATTACATCCGGCCTGTTTTCTTCGGCTGCTTTTATGGCTTCCTCTCCGGATGTAACGCAGGCTACAACTTGACAGCCCAATTTTTCAACCATTTTTTCAGTTGTGAGGGAAATAATTAGATCGTCTTCGACAATTAGAACTCGCTTCAAAAGAACTCCTACTCCTTTAGCATTTACTTTGAACACATGTATACACGTATAAGAAGAGTGAGTTGCCGTTTTGTTACAAAATTATTCAGATTCATTCTGAAATGGGTCCAAAGTCATTACTTTTAATCAGCTTATCTACTTTCAAAATTCTCCCGTCAATTTTATCCCCAAAAATGATCCATCCGCCAAAAGGAACGCTCTCATCCGGAACTTCTATTTTCCAGCCTGCTCTTAATTCCAGTTTGTTATTCTCTTCATTTTCATACGGAATAATTATTTTTCCCTCAGGAATGTTCAAGCTATCCGCTACAATGGTGTGCTGATACTCTTCATCATTTTCAGTCCATTTAAGTGTCTGACCATCTATATTTTGCACGATCTCTTCCGGTAAAAAGTTGGCTCTGGCTGGAATGTAGGGTTGCTCGTACCAGTTGCCCCAAATCCTATTTACACCGTTTCCATCAACAATAACGGTTATGGACGATTCATATACTTCTATTCCGTTTATTCTCTGTCTTTCAAAAACAAACTTCCATTCAAGTATACGACTGTCAATATTCGGCCCTTCGCAAATGATACAACCACGAAGAGGCTCCAATTCTACAAGTATTAATCTCTCTACTTCTGAAACGCCGGTAAATTCACTGTTTCGAACTACTGTTTCTGCTGCGATTGGAAGAAGTGTGTCAGGTTCAGTGAGTTCAATTCGAACCGGGTCACGCCCAAGACACGGACTCGACTTCCCGTCAAACAGAACCGTACTAAAACCCGTTAAACCATATTCGTTAAGTGTGGAGCAAATATTATCGTTTCCCGATTGAAACTCCTCATTCAGCTCAACCAGATCTTCCATATCGAGTTTACTAAGTTGAGAGGGATAGATAAGAGCGTCTTCATCAAAGTTGAACACATCACACCCGTAGGTGGAAAAAAGTAAAATAGTGATGAAAAGAATTTTTTTAGTCATAGCAAATCCGGTTAACCTGATGGATGATAGGTAAGCTCGGAAAATCTTCCAACCCAGAATATTTAGAGTTTCTTGTCGAGAATCGAATGCAGTTTTTTTATTCACGTTTTGTATATTTAAAAAACGCTAAAAAAGCGGTTT
>CAZHUP010000078.1:0-11988 GCA_964535495.1 uncultured Rhodohalobacter sp. | reverse complement strand
CATTATCGAAAATAAACCTTACCCTTTCTCTCGATTCACTGTCTGCAATAATATCGGATAGCCTGTATCGAAATCTAAAGAGCTCATCTGGATCAAGATCACGATATCGGCGTAATAGCCTGGTTGCTACTCTTTCTGTACGTGGTCTAAGTTCCATCACATAAATCCGCATGGGTATCACCCACTCATCACCGTCCAAATAACCGTATGAGTTGTATAGGATTACCTGCTTATCATCTGCCACCGTTACATCCGGGTAAGCTGTAAATAATAAAAGTAAGATTATTCCTAAAATCTTCATTGTAAGTTGATGCTCTTCAATAGCGGGCTTCAAATCGACTTTCTAACAGTTCAATTTCTCAGAACCTTTTCTAAATAAAAATAGGAGATACCAATAAAGGCACCTCCTTTTCTAAAAATAAATATATCAATTCTGCTTTGTCAGCACAGCTCTAAATCTCGGCTCTTCATGCCGTTCTAAAGCGTACACGAATGTTTCTTCTTCGGGATCGTACTGCATCATCCAGACATTGGTGGCCGCTTCCGGTAAAATTTCTGCTGTATGATCATCAGCCGGAAAAAACTGATGGTATTCACTTCCCCTATCATCAGCATAACCACCATATCCGGTCAGAGGCTCTTCACCCTCTTCATACACATTATCACCAATGTGGTCGTGATAGAGGTGTAGTCCATTTTCACGCTTTTCCAGAACCCACGTTGCATGCCAAGTACCGCCATCACGCATAAAATCTACTTCGATTAATTCTTCAGTACAGGTAGAGACAGTTGCCCAGAGTTCGGTATCTACCAGTGCATGATCCGGATCATCCGGGAATGTTGATTCTCCTGCAAAGGTTTCTCCACATAATGAAAACACATTGGCAAAAAAAGCATTCTGAGGTGTATCTCTGGGTAAATCAGGAGTTAAATCAGTTTGATCTTCACCGCCACAGGCTGAGACAAGAAGCAGTATTGGTAATAGTAAATAAGTCAGTTTATTCATATTGATCCATTTTATTAAAATTGACACGTTTAAAATCCGTATTCATTCGTATAAAACAAAACAGTTATCTTAAAGCCAAAACAATTCGTAAACCGAAATCGACAGAATGAGCAAAGCAAAAGAAATAGAATCCTACAAGCTGGGAAATATTCAAGTAATCATTACCGAGACGGACAATCCTAATAAATTTCATGTGGACTGTAACGACGGAACCTATCACTCAGAGTTTACCGTTCGAAAGTATGAGCTGGATAATTATAAGCGGCATATGAATCAGAAGATAAAGAACGGTTATAAAGCTCAATATGAGGAAGGGGGGGATTGAGAGCATACAGGTTTGGCTTGCATTTCCCCGAACGTTGTGCTATAGTATTAGTACTAAATTAATAATACTTTCTTTTTATGCGCAATCGCTTCATTATACTTCTGACCCTGTCTCTTATAACACTTATCTCATGCCAACCCGATTCAACTCCTGCTGAGATTGAACGGGCTAACCTGGAACTGACCGGCGCAGAACGCGTTATCGATACCACAACAGACGATCGCTTCGCGATGCCCTCCTCGATATTGGCAACTTCCGAAGGTCTCTACGTTTACGATTTCGGTGCAGGGCTTATTCACAGATTTGATGAGGATTATCAGCTGATTCAATCTTTCGGAAGCCAGGGCAACGGTCCTGAGGAGTTTCAATATATGGCTTCTCTCTGGATGTTTGATGATGAGATACTCGGCTTCGATCCCGGTAATGCCAAGCTGATCTCCTACTCTTTTGATGGAGAATTTTTAGACGAACAGAGCCTCTCTTCTCAACAATACTCGCAGATGATGGAGGCCGGATCAAAGGGCGAGTTCTACTTTCAATCGGGTGGCCACGAAGGCACCCTTCTTACTCACGCCAGTTTAAATAACAGTACCGTTCACCATTTTGGGGAATCTTTGACAAGTGATGACGACGATATCAGTATTTCATCAACAAGGCAGGCCATTGAACGGAATCAGGTCCCTTCATTTATGAAGAACAGAGTTATGCCGGCTGTAAATAGTGAACGAATTTTCTCATTTCAACTCACAACCGGTGTTTTGCAGGCCTACAATCACCAATATGAACTGCAGTGGGAGCATCTCCTTGAAACCGACTTCATGGATGAGGTTTTCGAAAACTATATCGAGGCAAACAGGAGAATGCTTGATCGCGGTAACATCATCTTTCTCATGTATGCATCACATCTCGAGGCGACTGATGATGGAGTGGCTATTCTCTTTAGCACCCCAAGTGGTACGCCCGTAACAATTGGGTGGATGAATAATGAAGGAACTGAATCGAAGATCGTGCAATACACAGACCTGGAAATTAACTCACAAAATATTTCAATCTCTGCTGACCGAAGCACTATCTATTTCAACAATCAGTTTGAGGGTGAGATCTGGCGGGCAGAGTGGCCCTTTTAAGCTGAGCTGAAATTTAATCAGATCAAAAGCATCGCATCACCAAAAGAGTAGAATCTGTACTTCTCATTAATTGCGTGCTTATACACTTTTTTCATTTCATCAAACCCTATAAACGCTGATATCAACATTAAGAGCGTGCTTTTAGGAAGATGAAAGTTTGTAATCAGGTGGTCGACAGATTGAAATGTATATCCCGGAGTAATAAAAATATCCGTTTCTCCGGAGCAGGCCGTGAACTTCTCCCCAATTTTTTTCGCCGATTCCAGCACTCTCACACTTGTGGTTCCGACTGCAGTAATGGTTTTTGAACGATTCAAAGCGCTGGCTTGATCAGCAGAAATCTGATACCATTCACTGTGCATAATATGATCTTCGATCTTATCGGTTTTTACCGGTGCAAAAGTCCCTAACCCCACATGCAGGGTAACCTCTTTCTTTTCTATTCCCTGTTTTTCCAGTTTGCTGATCAGCTCAGGTGTGAAATGAAGCCCGGCTGTTGGAGCGGCTTTGCTTCCTTCATCTTTTGCGTAGATTGTTTGATATCGATCTGCAAGTGACTCATCCCGTTCTATGTATGGAGGAAACGGTGTGTGTTTATATTTTTCCGTGATAGCATCATCCAGAGAGCGGCTTAATTCAATGGTTCGGATTCCGTCTTCTGCAATGTTCAGGGTTTTCGCACTCAATCCGTCCGCAAGCTCAACCGTTTTTCCCGGCTTGAATTTTTTTCCCGGTCGCACCATCGCTTCAACAACGCGATCGTCTACCGCTTTAGTTACAAATATCTCAATCTTGTCGTCATTAAAAAGCAGGCGGCACTTTTCAACTTTACTGTTATTTACCACCAATGAGGTTTGAGATGGTAGATACTTGCCGATGTTATAGAAGTAATCATCCCGGATAGTGCCGGTTTCACGATCATAGACTAAAAGCCTGGAGTGATCTCTTGGAATGGCCGGTTTTTGAGCAATCAGCTCTTCCGGCAAATTATAGTCAAAATCGTCGAGCGTGTAAGACAATACAGTAGATGTTTTCTGATCAATTATTATTTCAGAAATGAAGATAAGGATTTGAGATCAGGCAATTTTTATTCCCAGTAAATTTTTTACTGTTTTCACAATTCCATCAGGCCCAATACCCACTTCGTCGTGCAACTCTCTCTGTGAACCGTGCTCAATAATTTGATCCGGAACTCCCAAAATTTTCACAGGCACACCGGCGCCTTTTTCAGCCACATATTCTGCAACTGAAGAACCAAATCCACCCAGTTTTGTACCGTCTTCAAGAGTAATAATATAATTGTATGACTCGATTATAGAGTCGATCAAATCTGTATCGAGGGGTTTAGCGTAACGCATATCATAATGACCTATCTGAATATGATCTCCCTTCAGTTCTGCTGAAGCTTCTTTCACATAATTTCCTATAGGTCCAAAGCTTAATACCGCTACTGCATCTCCTTCTTCAATTTGCCTGCCTTTCCCGATTTTAACCCCTTGAAATTCCTTTCGAAGATTCAATCCGGTTGATCTGCCCCGAGGATATCGTATTGCCCAGGCGGCATCATTGTACTTCGAAGCGGTGTACATCATATCACGCAGTTCCTGCTCATCCATAGGAGAAGAAACTATCATGTTAGGTATAGCTCGCAGATATGAAATATCATAAAGTCCATGATGAGTAGGGCCGTCGGCTCCAACCAGTCCGGCCCTGTCGATACAAAACACAACCGGTAATTTCTGAATAGCCACATCATGAATAACCTGATCATAAGCCCGCTGTAAAAAAGTAGAATAGAGCGCTGCAAAAGCTTTCTTACCCTCTGTGGCAAGTCCGGCAGCAAACGTAACCGCATGCTGTTCTGCAATTCCCACATCAAACGATCGGTCAGGGTATGCATTCATCATGGGCCAAAGGCTCGAACCGCTTGGCATAGCCGGCGTAATTGCAACAATATTTTCGTTCTCCTCAGCCAGCTCAACCAAAGCATCTCCAAAAACATCCTGATATTTGGGAGGCAATTTATCCTTTGACTTAGATTTGGATAATGGGTTGCCAGTAATTTTATCAAATGGGCTGCTCTGAGCATGCCATTTCGTTTGTTCACGCTCTGCCGGTACAAACCCCTTCCCTTTTACAGTAACAATGTGTAGTAATTTAGGCCCTGATACTGTTTTCAGATCCTCTAATTGTCTTCGAAGTGCATCAACATTGTGCCCGTCAACGGGACCATAATATTTAAAGCCCAGCGCCTGAAAAAGTGCCCCGGGAGTAATTGCGGCTGTCATAGCTTTTTCGAGCTTGGATGCCACTTTTCGCATTTTTTCACCGGCAGACTTAAAATATCCCAGCATATCATAAATCTCATCACGCATTTTGTTAAATGTTTTGCTGGTGGTGATATCTGCCAAATACTCCTTCAAGGCACCCACATTGGGATCAATCGACATATTATTGTCATTCAAAATCACCAAAATATCTGATTTTTGGGCTCCGCCATTATTTAAAGCCTCAAAAGCCATACCGCCTGTCATTGCTCCATCGCCAATTACAGCAACTGCTTTTTTCTCTTCGTTATTTAATTCTGCAGCTACTGCCATTCCCAACGCCGCTGATATTGAAGTACTGGAGTGTCCAACTCCGAACGCGTCAAATTCACTCTCTGATCTTTTAGGGAAACCTGAAAGGCCGTTATACTTTCTATTTGTATAAAATTGATCCCTTCTTCCGGTTAGTATCTTATGACCGTAAGCCTGATGGCCAACGTCCCAAACAAGTTTATCTTTGGGGGTATCGTATACATAATGCAGGGCAACTGTTAGTTCCACTACCCCAAGGCTGGCCCCAAAATGCCCGCCATATGCAGATACTGAATCAATGATATACTCTCTCAGTTCATCACAAACATCCTGAAGCTGTTCCGGAGTGAGTTTTTTCAGGTCACCGGGAGATGATATTTTTGCTAATAATGGACCTGGAGTTGGCTTGTATGTATCCATAATTCCTGTTACTCATTCTCTGGTACGCCCTTCGTCTGATCGATTTGTTCGATTTTTAAAGCAGCGCTTTCCAATGTTTCCGAACATATTTTAGAAAGCTTTTGACCCTCTTCATACAAGGCCACAGACTCCTCGAGTGATATTTCCTTATCGTTGAGTTTTTCGACTATCGCTTCCAACTGTTTTAAAGCTTCTTCGAAACTCAGTCGTTCCTTTTCTGACATAATTACTTAATCTTTAAAATTCATACTTGAAGAAATTACACCTTCGATCTACCACGGTCAAACTTCTTTTTAAAAGTTATCTCCATTCAACCTTATCCAGGGCTTTTCCGTTGGATTCAAAAACAACCGCCCCTTCTAAACTCGTAAAAAAATTCTCTGTACTATACCTGTTTACCCGTGTTACAGCATCCCGGTTTGGGTGGCGGAACCTGTTTCTAAAAGCTAACGATGCAACAGTTATGTCAGGTTTGATATTCTCTAAAAAGATCTCTGTGGAACTGGTTCTGCTGCCATGATGCCCCATTTTATAGAGGTCTGATTTCAAAAAATCACCATAAATATTTACCAGTTCCATCTCCTGTCTTCTTTCAGCATCACCTGTTAACAACACAGAATGATCTCCATAAACCAGTTTCACTACTACCGAATAGTCATTAGGATTAGCCGGCTTTGCAGCTTTTTTAATTGGCCCCAGTACATATAATCGCATATTTTCATCAATTTCCAACAACTCTCCGGCATAAACATTTTTAATGGGTACGCCTGCAGAATCAGCGGCTTTTAAATAATTTTTATAGAGTTGGCTGTCATACTCGTAACTGCTTTGATAGATACTTGTTACATTAAAACTATTCAGTACCGAAACTATCCCCCCTATGTGATCTGCATGTGGATGTGAAAGCACCACGGCATCTAATTTTTCTACACCTAGATGTTTCAAATATGGTGTGATAGTTCTAGAACCACTGTCATAGCCCGGACTCCATCGGCCTACATCAACCACTATATGTTTATCAGACGGAGTTTGAATATGTATCGCGTCTCCCTGCCCAACATCCAAAAATGTTATTCTCAGTGGATTTTGACTCGATTTTTTTTCAAAGATTTGTTCAATCAGGAAGAGGTTAAAAACAAGCAGAACAGTTATTAGCATTTTCCACCTTAATTCCGCAATTCTGATTGATCCAAGAAACAGAATCAATGTGCCCCAAAACAGAAATATCAGTAACGATTCGTTTGAAATTGCAAAATAGCTCCATTCACTACTCCCGATCTTCTGTGCGACGGTTTCTATCCACATCAAACTCCACTCTACCGGTATTACTGTATATGTTAAAACTGAATTAAATGACATTGGAAGTAATGTCATAGCTAGCCCTGCCGGTACAGTAATCGTCATGATTGGAATTACAAATGCATTCGCAATGGGTCCGGCTATTGAGAACTCGCCAAAATAGTAGGTGAGAATTGGAAACAGTCCGGCTTGTACCACTACAGAAATAATGACAATGGTGGCAAATGCACCAATTTTGCCATAGCGATACCGGGCGGGTATAATTCGCTGTGCTTCCGGCATCAATAAAAGTATCGTGAAAACAGCCCCAAATGAAAGCTGAAACCCGACATCAAACAGTTGATAGGGATTTATGATCAACAAAATAATTGCCGCTGCTGCCGTCAGATTTACAGAGTTGCGCACTTTATTAAAGAGCTTGCCGTAAGTTAACAGCCATGCCATAAGTGATGCCCTGCTAACTGAAGCGCTGAAACCGGTTAATCCTGCATAGCCTAGAAGTAAAGCTGTCAAAAGAATTAACCCTGCCCATTTTCCCCACTTCTTTGTCCATAAGAATGGTATGATAAACCAAATAGGTGCTACGATAAAACCTACATGTAAACCTGATACTGCCATGATGTGCGACAGTCCGGATCTGGCAAAGCGCTGCCTGGTGTCTTCACTTATCTCTTCTTTATATCCTAAAAACAGAGCTTTTGCCATGGGTGCGGACTGAGAATCAAAAAGCTCGTCAACATTATTTTGAACATACCCTCTTAATTTTGTCCAGCTAAAAACCGTGTCTGTTTCTCTCTTTTCAATCAGCTCTGTTAATTCTCCATGTGCAACGATGTGTTGATTGTGCAGCCAAGCTCCATAATCGAACTCATGTGGATTTCTTCTTTCGGGAAATTCATACAGTCTTACATTTGCTGTAAACGAAGTTCCTGATTGTAGATCTCTTGAATTAATGTCATCATCATACAGCCTGATTCTGTAATTTTTCGATGTCGTTAATCCATCTTCAAATAAGCTTTTTTCAATCTCTGCAACATACACTCTCTTGCCACTTGTGGTGTATCCTTTTTCACTTACAGTTCCCGTAATCTCTATATCTTCCCAGGCATAAAGATTTAAGAAGTCTGCATCATCAATCGTTTTTTGAACATTATGGTCAGCAATTTTGAACCATAAAAAAGAAGCCGACAATATGGTGAGAAGATAAAGTATTGTCGACAAGCGAGATGACAGGGTAATTTTTACCCTTCTCAGAAAAAATTCTGCTGCACACCAAAACAACAGTAAAACAAAAAATAGAAGAGCGGAATAAAACAGGCTAAGGCTTGAAAAAGCAGCGCAGGTAATCCCAAGCATGATTAAAATCATAACCCGCACTGCCGGGTATGATGCACAGGGAAAACGGTATCTGTTTAAGCCTCTCATATCCGTAAGAAACAGGAATATGGAATTCCTTACAGATCAAAAGAAGCTCTTTAGCTCTCTTCTTTTTTAACTCCTAATTTTTTACACAACCGGGCAAGTTCTTTTTTCTCTTTCTCCGTAAAAACAGAGAACTCCTCTTTAATTTTCTCGAGGTGCTTGGGAAAAAATTCTTTAATAAAAACTTCTCCTTTTGGGGTAAGGTGAATCAGAACCGCACGACGATCGTTGGGATCTTTTTTTCTTTTTACATAGCCCTGCTTCTCCAGGTTATCCACTACCATGGTTATGTTTCCACCACTCTTCAGGATTTTTTCTCCTATTGAGCGCTGATTGAGCGGGCCTAAATGGTGAAGTGCTTCCAATGTACCGAATTGACTTTCTGTCAAATTCGCCTCTGCAAGATGTCGATTCAGCCGATTAGTCAGCGAATCCGTTGCACGCATAATCTTGATGAATGCATTAAGAGTGTTTACTTCAGAATTTGATCCGGAAAAATGTGTTCCCATGGTTTGTCGGGTTCAGATAAGCCGGGAGGTTTTCAATCAGTGCCGGCGAGTTTAATTATTTATTCAGCCTTTAATTTAGCAAAATTTCTCTTACCAACTTTCAGCGCAAATTCATCACCAGGTTTAAAGGTGATTTCGTGCCCCGGACTTTTAATTTTGTCATCGTCCAGTGTAACGCCACCCTGCTTCATCATTCGCTTGGTTTCGCCATTGCTGGATGTCAGGTTTGCCTCTGAAATAATATCTAAAAGTCTGTGAGTTGAACCCGCTTCAAAAGTAAACTCCGGTGCATCATCGGGTATATCTTTTTTGATAACCGTCTGTTCAAAATATTTTCTTGCATCTTTTGCAGCCTGCTCGCCATGGTACATTCTGGTAATGGTAAATGCAAGATCGTGCTTCGTGTTGCGGGGATCTTTTTCAATGCGTTTTTTAACCGACTCCAACTCATCTGTAGAGATATCTGTCACCAGCTCGTAGTAAGAATACATCAGACCGTCCGGAATAGACAAAGATTTGCCGTACATGTCGTTAGCAGGTTCATCAATGCCGATATAATTATCGTAAGATTTACTCATTTTCATTGAGCCGTCTGTACCGACAAGCAGCGGCATCATCAGACAAATCTGCGGATCCTGGCCGGCATCTTTCTGAAGATCACGCCCAACAAGAAGATTAAATTTCTGATCGGTCCCCCCCAGTTCCACATCTGATTTCAGATAAACAGAATCCTGACCCTGCGCCAGCGGGTATAGAAATTCATGAAGGGAAATCGATTCATTGTTTTTATACCGCTTAGAAAAATCATCCCGCTCAATCATTCGGGCAACGGTCATTTTTGAGGTAAGTAAAATTACGTCATGGAACTTCATATCACTCAGCCAATCGGAATTATATACAATCTCCGTTTTCTCACCATCCAAAATTTTCCCGGCTTGATCCAGGTATGTTCGGGCGTTCTCTTTTATCTCCTCTTCTGTGAGAGAAGGACGAGTCTTATTTTGACCTGTTGGGTCTCCAATGAGCGCAGTAAAATCACCAATAATAAGTATCACATGGTGACCCAAATCCTGAAACTGTCGCAGTTTTCTAAGAATAACAGAGTGGCCAAGATGGAGGTCCGGCCGGGTTGGATCACACCCCAGTTTAATTCGTAAAGGTTTATTCTCCTTCTTAGATTTTTTCAGCTTTTCGACTAGATCTTCTTCAGGTACAATTTCTACCGTACCCCTTTTAATTACATTCAGTTGTTCTTCTACGGATGGAAAACTCATAAACTTAAATCTTCAAATATTGGTAATGATTTTATCGGATTATTTGCTTCGATTGTCTGATCAATCGTTTCAATAAAATTTTCGGCCCCGGGGTAAACCTTTGCTACTAAATCGAAAGCCATGGGAGCCATATAGATGACGTATGGATAGGAGACTGAGTCATTTCTGGTATCTTCTCCCGGCAGATTCAATCCGGCCAGCAATAGTAGTATAGCACTGACCACAATTCCGGATTTCAATGCACCGAAGGCTAAACCGGCCAATCGGTTAATCATATTGAGTTTTATCACCTCAAGCAGTTTCTGAGTAGCATAGGCAATGGCCTGTACAGCGCCTACAGTCGCAACAAATAGAAAGATACCTGCCGCAACAACCGCGTAATCCGGATTTTCAAAAAATGGCCTGAATAATACAGACGCTTCGTCCATATACTTAAAGGTGATAAATACTGCTAAAACAATGCCTGCAATGTTGAGTACTTCGTGTATAACTCCGCTCATAAAACCGCGATACGCAAAGTAGCCAATGGGTATCACGATAAAAAAATCGAGCAGATTCATTTTAATCTATTTCGACAATTCCTCTTTTACGATTCGGCTGACGTCTCCGCCTTCTGCCTTCCCTTTCAGTTTAGACATCATAATTCCCATTACTTTGCCCATATCCGCCATGGAATCGGCACCCATTTCCTCAATTTGTTTTTGAACCTCTTTTCTGATGGAGTCTTCATCCATCATTTCCGGCAAATACGATTCAATAATTGAAAGTTCCTTTTTCTCCTTTTCTACAAGATCGTCGCGGCCGCCTTGCTCAAACTGATCAATAGACTCTTTTCTCTGTTTAGCCGCTTTCATGAGAACTTCAGTTGCCTGTTCATCAGTGATTGTGGCTTCACCGCCTTTTCGCTCACTGATCTCTTTTTCCAATATTTTTGCTTTCAATGAACGAAGCACACGTAGCTCATCTGTCTTTTTAGACTTCATAGCTTCCTTCAAGTCGTTCATAATGGTCTCTTTAATGCTCATAAAAACCTTTTCTACTTTTTTGAATTTGAAACTACCGTCAAATGTAAGCAAAAAAAAAGGTTCCATCCGTTCGGGATGCAACCTTTTCTACAAAATCGATCTTAAATCTTTACGATTTGCTCTTGCTGATAAAATCCTTTACATCATCCTGGTCCATCATTGTCTCTCTGAACGCATACTTTCCACGTTCATTCTTTGTAGAGATGATAACCTTCGCCATTTTACGCTGAGATTGCTTCAACGCCTGGGCTTCTTCACCAAATGCTTGTTTCTTCGCCATGGTTGGGTTTATTTAATTTCTTTATGGATTGTGTGCTTTCTAAGTACCGGGTTGTACTTTTTGAGCTCTAAACGATCGGTGGTGTTGCGACGATTTTTCATCGTAACATACCGTGAGCTTCCCGGTTTTTCAGTACATTCCAAAATTACCTGAATGCGATTACCTTTCGCCATTGTTTATACCTCTTTTAAAAGTGTTCCTTTTTTTCTGGCCTCTTTCAAAACTGCAGAAATTCCCTTCTTGTTAATTGTACGGAGGGTTTTGTTAGAAACCTTCAGTGTAACCCACCGATCCTCTTCAGGAATATAGAATCGCCGCTTTTTCAGATTCAAATGAAAACGGTGCTTCGTTTTGTTATTCGCTTTAGATGAGCGATAACCGTTAAGCGGCTTTTGTCCTGTAATATCGTCCTTGCGTGCCATAATTCATTTACTTAGCTGGTTTTTCGATAGACACCAAAATTAAGACGATTAAATTTTAAATTCAATGCTTTTTTATATATAATTTTAAAATACCTTTTTCAGCCTCTTCCATTCTCCTTAATCACCATCTTAAAGCTCGCTAAAATCGCCCATTTTAAGGAGAAGTCATAAAAAGGCACATATACCCATTACTTGTTTTGATTTTGCGCGATCTTGCGCTATTTTCCACCGTCTAAGAGGCTATTTTTAACCACACTCAACCCCATTTATGGCACAAAAGAAAGGATCTGACTATAAAGC
>CAZHUP010000077.1:0-12026 GCA_964535495.1 uncultured Rhodohalobacter sp. | reverse complement strand
GCCCGATCGTGGAGCAGACCGCCCGTGAGTTTAACATCCCCTACAATCACCACGAAACATTCTTTGAAGCGGTTGCCTCCCACTACCGAACCCTCAAGAAATTCGGTGATCCTGATTTTTCCTACTCTGAAGCCAAAACGTGACAGATATTTAAGGCCTTTGATAAAGTGCTGACCTGTAGATTTTTCTCAAGAACGTTATTTCACACCCGGCTTACATCCCCATCCGGAATGAGTAGTGTTTGAAGACTGCCTCCCAAAACGCGCCGGCTTGTACCATGTTTCCACTCCCTCCCGATAGAAATCCGATTCATCGGGATAGATCTCTGCACAATCCACATTATCCTTAAACCTGGCGATTCTATCTGTGGTATTCAGTAGAGCCGTGACTGACTCAAGAGAATGGATGTAACCCTGAAGTTCTTTTAAATCGTACAGACTAAGTGTAATGGTAGTATGAATCGTTTCTGTCAGTCGCTCGAACGTTTTGTTCGCCATAGCTCGGCCTAACTGAAGTGGTAAAATCCCCGGCTCATTTTCCAGAAGTGCCATACTTTCAGAATCGATATGGGACAGGTGTAAATTTTGCGGGGAGGCAAACATGGCATCGGTAAACGGCATTAAATGTTTTGCCATTGCAGGAGTTCCGTTATTACACGTCGAGAGAACAGCCAGGCTGAACCGATCCGTATCCGACTGCAATAAATTCCGGACACCTTTGGTAAAGGATTCGGTATTTACATCTATAGCGGGCAAGGTTCGATGATAGCCATTGCCGTTTTCTGACGGTATTTCGTGGCCAAAATAGAGGAAGTAATTCTGATGATTCTCACCTAGTTTTTGAGCGCGAAATCGTTTCATTAAATCTGCTTCGGTGGCAAGAAAGGCTTCCTTTTTATCCGGGTGGCGATATTTTATATGGCTGATTAGCTGCCCATTTCTGTAGTAATAAAGCTGACTGCTTCTTCGCGGAAACAAGCCTAATATTTTTCTTTCCGGCCGCTGATGATAAATAAAAACTTCACCTGAGAGGGCTTCTTCACCAACGTTAATTGCAATTTCAAGAACCCCGGAATTCTCCCGAAACGACTTTCCCTCAGAATCGTGATAAAGATAATCAGAGTCGGCATGTATGTAATAAATCACCGAATAATTTACACCCTTCTCATCTTCCAGCATGTGGCCTCCGGATAACTCAGCGGTATGGCTGCATCCTAAAAAAGTGAGTCCGGTAATAATTGCAAGGCCTGGAAAAAGAAGTTTCATTTCAGGGAATGATAATTAACGTCAATTTGAGATAAGAGTTTGTTAAAGAGTGTCCCCCCCTTTGAGAGGCTGTGAAAATATTCGCGTACAACCTTAAAGTCTCCTATATATTATTAAGTTTAAAAACTCATCCTGAAGCCCCCTCTCTGACAAGCCGCTTTTTGGCGCGATAGAGAGGGGCCGGGGGTGAGTCAGAAGAACTGGTAGTGCTGAAGAAGACAAAAGATTTAATTTAATGAGTCGCAATTTATTTGGAATTCTATTTTCTCAAAGCTTCTCAAAGAAGGACTTTTATTGACTCATTTCCCGATATCAAACTCACATGAGTAAACAAACGGTTTTGCAGTTACTGAAAAATTAAAAAAGCCCCAATCTACCATCCTTAGGGATAATCCTGAAGATGGAAGAAAGGAACTTCTCTCTTGATAATAACTCAACTCAAAAAAGTGACCGGGTTATAACAGTAACAGTATGATCAAAATCAACAAAGCAGTAGTCACACCAATTGTGATTGTCTTATTGGCCTGTTCAATAAAATCCTGGGAAAAATTGGAAAAATCATCCAGATCCTCATCCATGATTTCGTCAAAACCATCCAAACCATTCAACTCACTCCGCTTTTCCATCAGTCCTAATTTATAGGCGCCAAGTTTAGCAATGTCATCCTCGGTTAGGGAAACCCTCGATTCTATTTGATCAATTGCACGTATCATTTTATTAAATGACTCGTTTAAAATTGCTCTTTTTTCATCAGCATTATCTGAACTCTGTACATCCTGGACAGTTTGATTAAAATGCTTTTTAAAAGATTCGGTAACATCTGTTGATTGCGCAAAAGATGTTGTATGAATTGCAAATACAAACAGTATTGAAGCTAAAACTGTGATAAGTGTTTTCATTGCTTTTTTGATTTTTGTTGAGGTTATTATGCGTTCATTTTCTTACTTGCTTCCGCTTTGATATCCTTTGCTTTTTTATTGGCATTTTGACTTAATCGCATGGTTTCTTTTTCAAGAGACTCAAATGGATGTGATACGGAATCTGCAAAGTCGTACATATTGTCCACCAAAAAATCTTTATAGAGCTTTCCCTTCCTGACTATTTTTTTTCTGGTTTTTTTCCCTTTACCCGGAGCAAATAAAGTGCCTGCAATCAGCCCCGCAGTTCCTGCTAATATGGTTGTTCCAATTACTGTTGAAAATTTCATTTTTTATTCCTTTTAAATGTTAGTGGGTGTTTTTTGACCCCCGGTTTTAGTCTCCTACCGTTTTAAAGTCGGATCCTTTTAGGCCAGCAAAGCATTTTTACAGCTTATATGCCCAAATTTTAACTCTCTGATGAATTGTTTGATTGCTAAGCTATTCTTTTGCCCTGTATAATCTGAAATAATACGGCAATGACGGCGATAACCAACAGAATATGAATCAGCCCGCCGGTACTGTAGCCCACAAACCCGACTAACCAGGCAATGACTAAAATGACGGCAATAAGATATAATAGATTTCCCATGACAATTGGTGTTTAAAGTTTAGATTTAAGTTAATTTCGGGGTGTTGCGGTAATACCGGAGGTTGTAAAGAAGTCATCCAGGGAATCACCAAGATCATTCATTCTGCTGCTAAAGCTGTCTTTAAAATTATCCCAACTCTCCCTTCCTGAAATTTTGTAATTATCTATTTCTCGTTTCAATTCGCGGTGGATTGATTCGTAATCAGCAAGTTTGTTTTCAAGTCTGTTTTTTACTTCAATATCGGCTTCACTATTAATTTTCGTCCTGATCTCACCAATCTTTCGATTATAGTCTTTAATTCGATCTGCATTTTCTGCTCTGTATATTCCGAGTTCAGCTTCCACTTCACTTTTTGCCATTTCTAAATCTCGGTTGGCTTCGATAACGGAGGTTTCAGCATTCTGCATTTTATTGGACGGACTATCACAACCAGAAAAAATAATCCCTGCGGTAAGGACGAAGGCTGCGAGTATACTTATTGAGTGTTTCATAAAATTTTGGTCTTGATGTTGATTTCAGTTCCTGCGGCGTGCAGGAGTAGATGTGATTGTATTCACACAATTGTAATGTGTGAGAATAAAAGCTGAATTGCGTTATACAGAGACGTGACAGTGTTATACATTTGACAGGTATATCCGGCCTAACTCTCCTGCCATTCCCGAATACTGCTTATCAACCCTGATAATCCGTGATATATGCAACTCTGCGGTGATTAGCTATAACACCCAGCCGGCTCTCAAACCCTATATTGTTAGAGTAAATTAATATTAAGAGATAACTCAAGAGCTTATGGAAAAACAAAAATACGATCAGCTCCATAAACCTGATGAAACAGAACAGTTGCAAAAAATTACTCTGTTAATAGACCGGAATTTAGAACTCGAGAAAAAGTACAAACTGCTTTCTTCCCGGGTGGAGTATCTGAACAATCATGCACAAAATTTAAAGCATGACCTGCAGAGTCCGCTCGGTGGTATTATCGGAATGCTTGAAATATTGATCAGCGAAGATACTGACTATGTGGACGTGGAAGTTCGTGATCTGAAAATGATTAAAGCTACAGCAGAGTCTTTGTTAGACCTGGTAAATGAAAATTTTGTGATCCGGGTGGATCTGCAAAACGAGAAAGAAAGTTCGATCATCGATCGAAGTATTACATCAGCTATGAAAAAGATCCATCGTTTGTATCTCCCCATGGCCAAAAACAAAGGGATTAATCTAATGCTCAGAAACAGAATCGAAACGGAGATTGAGCTTCAATCCAACTTATTTCTGAATCTGTTAAAGATTACCGGGAATTTAATCGCGAATGCCGTCAAGTTTACACCCTCCGGTGGAACGGTTAACGTGGATTTTACACTGGGATCAGAGGATGATATTAGCATGCTGTACGTAAGTGTATCAGATACCGGAAAAAGTATGGCAGCCGATCAGATTTTAGCATTTAATGAGGGAAAACCGATTGCAAAATCTTTGGGAACTGACGGGGAGGAAGGTTCGGGTATTGGCCTTCAACATGTTAAAAAGATGGTTTTTGAAGTCGATGGCCGAATAGCTGTTGAAAGCAAAAAAGGCACAGGAACGACATTTTCACTGTCATTCCCTTTGCCGGGTGTAAATTTGCACAAAAAGGGAGCTTTCCATTTTGCAACTAAAATCAAGTCGCTACTACTGAATGGATCTCTAAGTTGAAGCCATATCTTATAGAGTACTTGTTGGTTCAGTCTTTACGCTCTACACATTTATTGAATTTGAAAAATACTCTATTGATTTAAACTATGAGTTGGTAATTGGGTTTTCACCGGGTGAATAGAATCAATGATTACTTTTTCTCTGCCACAACAAATATTGTTTGAACATCGACGGGAGTTTCGGCGATAATAGCAAACTTAGTCCCTGAAGAGTAATCAAAATCTTTATAGCCGGCCTCTACAATAGCCAGAATATCCCATACTTTTTGAGAGTCAAAATTCTGTTGTCCATCCGCGGTTCGAAAAGATGACGGAAGGTCTTCTATTGCAACTGCCTTGAGATCAAACTCCGGATTGGCACGAAGTGACCATACTGCCAACTGGATTTCATGCCACGTTAAATCCGGATCACTGCTTCTAAGGTTTTTACTGATATTGAGCAGATAATTAACCGGTTTCCACTTTTCCACCATATCTGTTGAAAAAAGTTTGATGCCATTGTATGTGGCATTGTTGGTTTCAATAGGCTTGGTCCAGTCAATACACCAGGCTTCTTTTGAACCGTTTCCGATCAAATCATTCGTACTGATGTTACTTAGAAGCACGTTAAAATAAGCTGTTTGGTGATTTGAATTGACCTGTATGGTTGCATTTTCTCCACCCGGGATGAGCAATACATCTTCGATTGGTTCCAGTGTTTCTGAAAGATTAGGTTCAGATCCGCTGACTATTTTTTCGCATGAGATACTAAAAAGTACCATTAGCGCAAGCAGATAAATTTTTGAACTGATTATTGTTTTCATTTGAGTATCCTTTAAGCCCTTTTAAATTGGGTTGTTTGTGAAATTATTTCACACTTGTAAATTCAGACTAATTTCCATTTGATCCATTACAAGTTGCAGAGATTGGCTTACATATTTTACATACACTTATTTATTATACTCCACTACCGGTCAATCGATATGTTTTTTTCAAGTCCTGTCTCAGCAAATGAATACTCTGCAAAAAAAAGGACACTTTTGGTGTCCTTTTTTGGATCTCCTTGAGTTACTCAAGTCAAAAACATCTGTTCATCCTTTTGGCTTACTTCTCTATGGATGAATCGTTATTGTATCTTTGATTCTGCTTATTAAAGTAGGGCTGCTCCGGTGTAACTGAGGTTGTGAAGTCCCAGCTTTGGTCTGTTTTAAGAGCTACATTCTCAGAGTTTTCCACACCTTGTGTAACCATAAATGTGTACATAGTGCCTTCTTTTAAATCTGAGTTGGGTGTAAATATTGCAATTCTATCAGAATAAGTGATGGTGCCGTTAACAGTAGCAGCTGAGTATTTCCAGCTTGACTTAGGATAATCTGTTGTTATGCTGTCTCTTATTTGATTATTTAGTAATAACTCTCCTTGCACTTCATAGATAGAATCTACCGTTGTTGCATACAACACTAAATTCGACCCGTTAATACTCAATTCATTCATATCCATACTGAATGTAATTTCGATTACACTGCCCGGATCTACATTCATCTCACCGGAGGCCGGGGAAGTAAATACAATTACGGGTGCAGAAACGTCCGGAATATTGATGTCGGTTGTATCTTGTGCAACGGCAAAGGCAGAAAGCCCAAGTACCATACACGCTGTAAGCGAGATGCTTTTGTAGTTTCTTTTATAGTTTCTCATGATTTAGATATTAAATATTGGTGTGAAGTAATGATCACGTGTTTAAACTGCATATAAATAATCCCAGATTTGTTACAGCTTCCCGATGTTGAGTTGCAGATTTCATTGAAGCGTATGGTACAGGCCATCGCTGAGTTTGAATAGCCTCGCTTATACTACTTTAATGGATAGACTTTTAAAATTCACAGATCGCTGCCTGTTGATTGGTCATTTTTCTATCTGTGACGGTCAGCCTTATGGAACTTTTATGCTCCACTCAAATCCGAATATTCCTTAAAACCTGTGATATATATAACACTTACATCATTTCACATAATGCATGTATGGTTCAATGTTCTAAAATTCAAGTAATAAAGAACATTTTTGATGTTCCGTAAGGCTAAAACAAAAGATTAAAGAGGGATACCATGAAACAAACATTAGGAAGTATACTGAGTATAGGTGGGTTAATCGGGGTGATATATTTCGGAATTCAATATCTGGACGATTCTGAATCTTTTGAAGTGTTGGGAGCAGATATCGCAGTAAGTACCGGCGATTATGTTCCAATTCTGATATCACTCATCGTTCTCATTGTAGGCGTGTTCATTTACCGGTCTAAATAGATGTATAAAGAGCATAAAATCATGTTGAGAGGAAATATGAAATCCACTATTTCAAGATTTTGTCTTTTGCTTCTAATTGGCCTTTTTGTTTCTGCCTGCAGCATTCAGCGCAGTGCGATAAGCGGTGACAAGCGGGCTTATGGCTATAGCTGGGAACAGGAAAAACAGATCGGCCAGGAAGCCGACCAGCAAATTCAGCTGCAGTATGGTTTGTACAATGATGATGAACTCCAGGCCTATGTTGATAAAATTGGACAGGAGATGCTGGCTGTGAGTCATATCAACAGAGAGGACACACCTTCACTATATGCCGGTACAGACTTCTATTTTCGTGTATTGGATAACCCGGTTGTGAATGCATTTGCTCTACCCGGTGGTTATATATATGTAACCCGGGGTCTGCTGGCCCATTTAGACAATGAAGCCCAGCTCGCCATTGTATTAGGTCATGAGATCGGCCATGTGGTTGCACGACACGCCTCCCAGCGGGCCTTTGAGCAACAGATGGGACAAATTGCCCTGATTGGGGGAGCAATAGGCGGTGAACTGCTGGGGCTACCGGGTGGTGACATCCTCGGAATTGGGAGTCAGGCTGCCCAACTCCTGTTTTTAAGCTATAGCCGGGATGATGAACGTGAATCGGATCGGCTTGGCGTGGAATATGCCTCCATGCAACACTACAAAGCTGCTGAAGGAGCACAGTTTTTTGTTTCCCTCGAGCGGATGTCCGAACAAGCCGGCCAAAGCCTTCCTAACTGGCAATCCACACACCCCGACCCGGCCGAAAGGGCAAATAGTATTCCGGTACTTGCCGATGAGTGGAGAGCCAAAGGGTACGAACAGACGATTGACAATCAGGATCAGTACATGGAGAGGCTTAGCAATTTGATCTATGGTGAGAATCCGCGTGAGGGTTTTACCCGTAACGGCAATTTCTATCATCCGGATTTAAAGTTTCACTTCCCATTTCCAAGTGGCTGGCAGGTAATCAACCAACGTTCGCTGGTTGCCGTTGTAAACAGGGATCAGGATGCGGTTACGGTCATGACACTGGACGGGCAGTCTGCAAATGCTGAGGCTTCAGTCAATGAGTTTTTAAATCAGGAGGGCATAAATACGGAAGGTAAAGGCAGAACACAAAGTAACGGACTGCCTGCTTATCGGGCGGAAGCTACAGCACAAACCGAGGATGGAACCCAACTCAAATTCTATCTCTATGCGATTGAGTATGGTGGCAATATTTATCGCTTTTTAAACTATACTACCGCTGATAAATATGGCACCTATGCTTCACGATTTGATGAAATCACCGGTGGCTTCAGGCAGCTTACTGATTCAGGGATTTTAAATATACAGCCGGTGCGACTGCAAACCGTTAAAACCACCCGGTCCGGAACGTTCCGGTCCTTCCTTCCGGCAAATTTCGAAAGCCTGATCATAAACGTTACAGCTGAAGATCTTGCCATCATGAACCAGGTTGAGCTGGATGAACAGATCAGCGCCGGCACATGGATCAAGATTCCGAGATAGGGACCTAAATTGCGAAATCAAATATTCACACCAACCGTACCCTACCCGTTCTGGTTAAAGGCGACTATTATTCTGTTTGGGCTCTGCTTGTTGGTTGTCGTTTTAAGCTTCGGAAAATTTATTCTGATGCCTCTCGCTTTTGCCGCTATTATCTCAATGCTGCTGAACCCGGTTGTAGAAAGATTTAAAACCTGGAAAATGGGACGAATCTTTAGCATTGTTCTTGTATTATTTCTGATCATCGTGATCTTTACGGGTTTGTTGACGCTGCTAACTATACGTGCCATAGAGTTTTCTGACAAGATCCCTGAAGCTACAGAAAAACTTAAAGAGTCAGTGATTGAAGGTACTATTATCCTTGAACGGTTCTCTGGTATTTCACAGGACAAGCAAACAGAATACGCAGTTAATAGCATAAATAATTTGTTTGATACAGGAAGTGAGTTTTTAAGTTCACTGCTGGAGGCCACAACAGGCACAATAACCTTCTTTGGGTTGTTACCTGTCTTTATCTTTTTCATGCTCTATTACAAAGCGATGTTTGTAACCTTTCTTCAGAAAGTGTTTGAGAAGAGTCAAAATTCTGAAATTGATGAGGTTCTGTTCAGAGTTCAAAATGTAACCCAGAATTACCTGGTGGGGCTATTCACTGTTCTTGGGATTATGGCCGTACTGAATTCAATCGGATTGCTGATTATTGGACTTGATTATGCTATTCCTTTTGCAATTATTGCATCTATGCTGGCAATTATCCCTTATGTGGGTGCAATATTAGGGGCCATTCCTGCAGTTCTTTATGCTTTCCTGTTTTATGACAGTCTTTTAATACCGTTTCTGGTTATTGCGGTTTTTACAGCAGTACAGCTTATCGAAAGCAGTTTTCTCACTCCAAAAATTGTAGGAGCAAAAGTCTCTATTAATCCATTTGTGGCCATTATCGTATTGTTTCTGGGAGGAAAGGTTTGGGGAATAGCGGGTATGATCCTTTTTATACCACTCATTGGAATCATGAGGGTTGGGTTTTCCCAGGTTCATGAATTAAAACCCTACGGGTACCTTCTGGGTAATTTTATTGAGTACAACAAATATGAAGAGAGTAATAAGCAAGAAGGTAAAATGGCTGTCCCAAAGCTATCCGATCATAAAAAATAGGTGAGAAAAGATACCGCTGAACACTCGTGACCCTCGACAATATGATGATAAACAAGAGTCAGTAGTCATCATCCCACCCCACTTAAACTGTAGTAATTGTATAACTTAAATCAGATAGAGTGTAACACCTTGCGTTGATTGTTTCTATACATTGATTAACAGTTAATTAGTTAATCAAACGGAGAAACCATGGATAAGCACAATAAAGACCACAAAAAAAACAAAGACGAGAAGAAAACAGTGAACAAAAATCCACAACACAGACCGGAAAAGGCTAAAGACGAAAATGTGAAAAGCAAAAAAGCTTAGCCGTAATTTTTCATTTTTTTAATCGGGCTTCTGATTAATCAGAAGCCCGATTTTATTATATAACCCTGTTCGCAAATAATAGGCTGAATATTCTGCAAGAGATCTCATCTTTATTTCTTATTATCATAATCATCCATTAAAATTATGGATAACATACTCACTTCAACCATCCCTATGAGTTCAAATATTCAAGAGTTAGAAAAAGCAAAAACTCATATCATTGTTGAGATCATTGAGTACATACCGAACTCGGTGGTTATAAAAACGATCATCAAAAAAACCACAGGTAATATTTCGGCTGTATCCTTCGATTCCGGTGAGGCGTTATCCGAGAAAATTTCGCCTTTCGATACCTTCATTCAGATAATTGATGGAGAAGCGGTGGTAGTGATCGACCGCAAGGCGCATAAGCTGGCTGTCGGTGAATCGATCATCATTCCTGCACATACCCGAAATATCATTGAGGCAAAAGTACGCTTTAAGATGATTTCAACCGTGATCAAAAGCGGTTATGAGGAAGTAAGTTTGGACGGGATTTCTTAGAAGAACGTGAGTTCAACATTAGGAAATGAATCTAAAAAAGTCCCCCTTTGAGAGGCTGTGAGAAATTAAAAATTCAAGCATTTAAAACACTCCTTTTATTTGGCCACGAAGTCACGAGGACCCGAAGAAATACAAAGGGTATCATGTTGATATCGCTATACTTCGTGTACCTTCGTGGTAAAATTTAATGGTCATTATCATTGATTAAGTATTTTTTCACAGCCTCTCGAAGAGGGAAAAGGCTCGTAAGTGTCTGGTGTTGTGTCAAGTATAAAGCTTCGCAATAAACACGCAATGTTTCCTACAAATTTTTGGCTGCATATGTAAAAATGACACGTGCCGTTACCCAATTAAAATCCGCATAGCGGATGGTTCATATTGTAACCCGGTGATTTCATCGCCGGAGAAAAGCCATGCCCGGGAATCCACTAGTGCCATCGGCACGCTCCATATCAACCGTGCCTACGGCACTATTTAGAACGGGGGGGAGTTCAATCTACCGGAATAAATTCCGGCGTTACAAGATCGGGCATACCTGACGGTATTTGAGGGAGACGATTGTTGTAGTGTCAAGTATAAAGCTTCGCAAGAAAGCCGATATTTTATCAATGACACAACACCGGGGGATGCCTCCATGAGCCAAGATTTAGCTCAGATATTCATCATTAAGCTTTAAATTATAGAGTTTTCATCACCCATTGCCTCCGCCTCAGGCGGAGGACACTCCTTAACAAAATCTTATCTTGAACTGTGGTTAAAAGAACTTTTATTTACAGATCTTCCAGGGTTCTTCCGCGTTTATCCTTCAACTCTTTAAAGTATGTGGGAGTCAGTCCCGTAACTTTTTTAAACTGGTTCGATAGATGGGCAACACTGCTATAATGTAATTTATAAGCAATTTCAGTGAGAGTGAGCTCGTCATAGATCAGCAACTCTTTCACTCTTTCTATCTTGTGCAGAATAATGTAATGCTGAATGGTCATACCTTTTACTTCCGAAAAAGTGTTTGAGAGGTAGGTATAGTCGTAGTTCAATTTCTCGCTGATATAATCCGAGTCATTTACTTTCGGGACTTCATCAGAGTAGTGAATCATTTCGATGATGACGGCCTTAATCTTTTCAACAAGGATGTTCTTTTTATCATCCAGTAATTCCAGACCCGCTTTCTTCAGGTTTTTGTTGAAAGTCTCCAGCTGCTCCTTAGAGACCTCCTCCCTTATCTCAACCATCCCGAGATCCACAGAAACACAGGTCAAGCCAAGTTTTTCAAGCTCACTTTTAACCAGCATTTTGCACCGCAAACTCACCATATATTTAATATATAGTTTCATGATGCTCTATTTAGGTTGAATATAGAATGTACCGTTAATACTTTTAATAAACCTTATACTCGCAGGTATATTTGTTGCATATATCACAGTAACACAATCAAAAAATCACCTGATCAACCTCAAGTGTTGTAACTGTTCAACCTGTGTTACATACTTCAGCCTAACGCAATTATTGTATTATGCAACTCCGATAAATACAGCATAAATAGTTCGGCATTTTAATAAAAAGAGTGTTTTGGGTATTTGATTGATAGAAGTGACTCTGAATACAGTCGGGTATTACCTGTCCTGTACCGAGAATGATGTGCTTATATTTTTTCATGATGTCATTTCTAAATAGAAAGCATTTTTTTCTTTGTTTTCTGAGTTCAAGTAATAAGTGCAACACGAAAAATAACCCTGAGGGGCGCGCC
>CAZHUP010000076.1:0-12074 GCA_964535495.1 uncultured Rhodohalobacter sp. | reverse complement strand
AGCCGTACCTGCTATCAACAGATACGGCCTCCACTTTAGGTGTTCACTCAATTAAGCCCTATAACTTAGTACCCCAATTCCGTACAGGAGGTATTCACATACTGTTCGTTCCAGCACATGCGATCACCATCTTCATCCAGATACCCTGTTCCTGAATCTGTATTCCAGTACAATACTGTATTACTGTTTCCATAGAGTCCGTTTGACTCAATCGTATGTTCTGCTCCTTCCTTCAAATAGGTTAACTGACTGGTTTGAGCTGTCCCCTCATCCCTCAATGTAAACTCAATCTTGTAATCATCATTTGAGAAGTACTCCCACTCATAAAAGAGAACAGGTTGTGAATCGGACTCTTCAGAATAAAAGGCCCACTCGCCATTTGCATTGTCATGGGCAATAAATCCGTACATGAATCTTTGATTATCCCATGTTTGTCCTGTTTCCGGATCACTGCCGTCAAAATAGAGATTCCATTCAATGCCGGGACCTGTATCCTCAGCAGTCATTCGAATGGTCAAACCTTCAATTGTATATTCCCAGGTCCAGACTCCATTACTGTAATCTGCTTCATCGCTGGCTCCAAAACCCATATAAAATTGCCCAATACCTGCATAGGAAGATAAAATTCCGTTTGATGATTGAGCGTATGCTTCCGCCATATTAAAAGTTTGATACTCCTCAGTTGGCTCTGTGTCGCTATTTTCAAAATAACTGACATCAACCTCTACCGGGCTGGTATCCGGAAGTTCAGGCTCGTCCATATCTACATCAGAAACTGTATCGTCAGAGCATGCTGAGACAAATAGAAATGCCACAAGTATTGCTGCTATTGATTGAGATAGTCGTTTTGTCAACTTCATTCTACTTAGTTTTTAGTTTTTTAAAGTGATTAAGTAATTCTTTCTATACTTATAAGCGTAAAAACAGCGACTGAGATGTCATCAGATTTCAGATTATTTGAGAGTAGATTTAACAATGAACTTAATAGCCTTTATATTTAGTGAAGTTCATACTTTATTAACTGACAGGTAGTATGTTACAGGCAATAAGATCACACACTTAAACATATTTGTGACAGGTTTTAAATTCTGTCAATAAATCATCTAAGGCTATTTAAATTAGGGCAATATGAAGATAACATCATCGGAAGAGGCAGTTAAGGGGATAAAATCAGGAGATAACATTTACATTCACACGGCAGCAGCTGCTCCTCAGAAGTTAATTAAAGCGATGACTTCACGGCATGCCGAATTAAGAGATGTTTATATCTACCATTTACACACCGAAGGAGCTGCACCTTACGTAAAATCTGAATACGAAGATTCTTTTCATACCCGTGCGTTCTTTGTTGCCGGGAACGTAAGAAATGCTGTTAAAGATGGATATGCTGACTATATTCCCATTTTTCTGAGTGAGGTCCCCCATCTTTTTACTCGAGGAATTATAAACCTTGATGTAGCTTTGATCCAGGTAAGTCCGCCGGATAAACACGGTTTCTGTTCAATGGGAGTATCTGTAGATGCATCACGATCAGCTGTAAACAATGCCAAGATGGTAATCGCCCAGCTTAATCCCAATATGCCGAGAACGCATGGTGATGGCATTATCCACCAGAGTGAAATTGATGTGGCCATAGAAGTTGACGATGCGCTTCCCGAACATGCACCGGCAGAGCTTTCTGAAGTGGAACTGGAAATTGGAAGATACTGTGCAGAATTAATTGAAGATGGTGCCGCCCTACAGATGGGTATTGGAAGCATTCCGGACGCTGTTTTGGCTTCACTTACAAATCATAAAAACCTGGGTGTTCACACCGAAATGTTTTCAGATGGTCTCATTTCCCTTGTGGAATCCGGTGTGATTAACAACAGTAACAAAAAAATTCATCCCAACCGATTGGTCTCCTCTTTTGCAGTTGGAACACGTAAACTGTACGATTTCATGGATGACAATCCCAATTTGGCGATGCTGGATTGTGCCTATGTAAACGACACGGCAGTTATACGAAGAAATCCAAAAGTGACGGCTGTAAACAGCGCCATTGAAGTAGATTTAACCGGTCAGATCTGTGCAGATTCAATCGGAACCTATCTCTATTCAGGTGTTGGCGGTCAAATGGATTTTATCCGAGGGGCTTCACTGTCTGAGGGCGGAAAACCTATCATCGCGCTTCCATCCTCTACAAAACGCGGTGCTACCCGAATTGTACCATTTTTAAAACAGGGAGCTGGTGTCGTAACTACCAGGGCTCACGTTCACTACGTAGTTACAGAATTTGGAATTGCCAGTTTATACGGAAAGGGCATGAAAGAGAGGGCCTCTGAACTCATTAAAATTTCTCATCCAGATCATCGGGAAATACTGGATAGAGCAGCCCACGATCGGTTCAAATCTTTATAATTCCTTATATTTCAGACGATTCACAACTAAAGGAATCAAATAATTTAATTAAGATACTTATGAACAGCTCAAACGTCGATAAAAGATTTTCTCACAGCTCTGATAAAGTAGATGAGATTCTTAATGCATTTATATCAGATCCGGCTGGCAACTTTATTGTATTTGCCGGGAAGAACAAGAGTGAAAAAAAGGACTTTATCAGTAAACTTCGAAAAATTGATACAGAAGTTGAAGAAATTGATCTTCGTGATATCATTTCTACGGTAGAAGAAGAGACGTTTGAAAATTTAGAAGAACTTTTTAATTCGCTGAAAGACGGTAAAATTGTTTATCTAAACAATGGCGATGTTCTGAGCGGTGAATATACGGGTAATACATACTCATTCCGAAGATATGCAACGCCACAGGAGAAGTATCTATTAAAGAAAATAGAGAACAGCAATTCAGGTTTTTTGCTTGATTTACTGGATGAGGCGAATGTGAATAACCTTATGGAAAGAAAAGCCAGCTCTGTAATTGAATTTAAAGCTCCTGAAAGTGGATTTGGCAAACTCTTATGGAGATTAAAGCAGATCAGTTTACATGGGCATACATTTGAAAATAAACGCCCGCTTAAAAAGTAATAATCTGAGAATTCAGCTTTTTCAAACGAGTATCTAGCAGATCAATATTTCAGATTTTAGTCTGTCGGTATTCTGTTGTATATCAACTCAAGAAGCACATCGCCAACGGCTTGCAGTACATCTATATCGATGATATCAATATCGTCTTTTTGGCTGTGCCAATATGGTGGGAATTCAATCTGCCCTGATTCATTCATTCTGTGATGGATGATGTTGATCATTGGTATACCGGTGTACTGCTCAACAATCACATGGTCATCGGCAACCCTTCCCCCTCTCTCATTCAAAAACAAATCACCGTGGCCTTTCTCAGCAGCGATTGACCAAACTTCATCAACCAGTTGAGGTGCAAAGTTCACAGAGTGTACCTCTTTTGGAAAAACGGCATCTTGACCACCAACCATGTCGAGAAGAATTCCAAAACGTGGATTATACCCCGGTACGGGAGGATTTTGCCCCCAATATCTGGATCCAATAAAATAGTTGGCCAGATCACCTTCTTCACCATAATCTTCACCGTCAAATAAAATAATATCGACACCTATTGGGGGTGGATTCTCATTGAAAATATTTGCGAGTTCCATCAACACACTCACACCACTTGCGCCATCATCAGCACCGGGAATAGGCAATTCAGGGTTGTCAGGATCTCGCTCTCCCCTTGGGCGGCTATCCCAGTGTGCGGCAAGTACAATTCGATCCGTATGTTCTCCACCGAAAGAAGCCAGTATATTATAAAACGGAAGGGTTTCATTGTAAATCTCTTGTTCAAATTGCTGAACAAAAACAGAGCGTGGACCGGCTTTTTCAGAAAAATGTTCTCTGAAATAATCTACCGCTTCACGATGGGCCTCTGAACCGGGGACTCTTGGACCAAATGACAATTGATCCTCAATATATGTATATGCATTTCCGGAATTGAATGAAGGCACCTCTCTCTGCTGATCTTTGAATTGCAAGCCACTCTGATCCTCAGAACAAGAGAGCAGAAATAAAGTAATGAAAGCAGGCAGTAGAAATCGTTTCATTTTATGATGACCTGTGAACCATAGTTGAAGAAGATTGAGCGGTTGGCAGTACAATCGTATCCATGATATTTACATGTGGTGGCCTTGAAGCCATAAATAGAATAATCTCGGAAACATCATCAGCAGTTAACGGATCCATATTTGTGTATACACTTTCGGCTGTCTCACGATCTCCATGAAATCGCACTTCGCTAAATTCAGTATCTACTAAACCCGGTGAAACGGCACTCACCCGGATGTTGGTTCCGTGAAGATCCATTTTAGTTGCCTGAGTAATCGCTTTCACGGCGTGTTTGGTTCCGCAATAGACCGAACCTCCGGCATATGCTTCATGGCCTGCGATGGAGCCAACATTGATGATGTGTCCGCTGTTACGCTTTCGCATCCGCTCAGAAACAAAACGCGTCATAGAAAGCAATCCTTTGATGTTGGTATCGACCATCTTGTCCCAATCCTCAAAG
This sequence comes from uncultured Rhodohalobacter sp., assembly GCA_964535495.1. GTDB lineage: Bacteria > Bacteroidota > Rhodothermia > Balneolales > Balneolaceae > Rhodohalobacter. The sequence continues at coordinate 7,562 of CAZHUP010000076.1, read as the reverse complement.
TCTGCCCGGTCTACGGGATCCTTTCCCGATGCGAGCCCGGCGTTGTTGATGAGGATATCAATCGGTTGCTCAATTGAATCTACACAATCTTTGCACGCTTCACGGTCTCTGATATCAAAAGGATAGATATCTACTTTAACCTGATGTTTCTGTTTGATCTCGTTGCTAATTTCGATGAGACGCTGTTCTCTTCTTCCTGTCAGAATCAGATTTGATCCTGCCTCAGCAAAATGAAATGCACTGGCTTTCCCGATTCCGGATGTTGCTCCTGTAATCAGAACCCATTTATCCTTCAATCGGGGAAAAGCCATAATATCTATTTTATCCGTTCAATTTTTCAATTCGGCGACCTGCACGAAGAATATCAGCTTCTCTGAAACTGTTTCCGAGAAACTGAATTCCCACAGGCAAACCGTTAGAGTGTGTCCCCGCCGGAACACTAATTCCACATATACCGGCCAGGTTAGCCGTTGTGGTGTAGATATCATTTAGATACATCTGTACCGGATCATCCTGGTTTGATCCCAGATCGAACGCCGTTGTCGGTGCAGTCGGTGAAACAATCACATCCACTTTATCGAATGCATTTTCGAAATCCTGTTTAATTAATCGTCTTACCTTTTGGGCTTTTGCATAGTAGGCGTCATAATAACCGGCACTCAAAACGTATGTACCAAGTAAAATGCGGCGTTTAACCTCTTTACCAAATCCCTCTGTACGTGATTTTTTATAGAGACGAACTAACGGTGAGTCAACTTTAGCCAGCCTTTCAATTGCTTCCTCTTTTCCGGCACCAACAGCTATTTTAATCTCTTTCTCAATAGCTTCCCGCTCCTTGCCAAGTTCCTCTTCAATCTCTTTAAAGTTGGCCCGATGACCATATCTCACGCCATCATAGCGGGCAAGGTTACTTGAAGCTTCTGCAGTTGCAAGAATATAGTAGGTTGCAATTCCATATTTACTGTGCGGTAAATTGATCGGAACCAGTTCAGCTCCTTCCTTCTCGAGATCTTTCAGTTGATCATTGATCATTGTTCGAATCTCATCATCCAGCCCTTCGCCAAAATACTCTTCCGGCACTCCGATTTTCATTTTTCCACTATCCTTTCGAATAGCCTCACTATAGTTTTCAACCGGAAAATCTGCAGATGAGTTATCCATTGGATCATGGCCGGAAATATGCTGAAGCATCAGTGCCGCATCTTCCACACTATTCGAAAACGGTCCGATACAATCGAAAGAAGAAGCAAAAGCTACCAGTCCGTAACGGGAAACACGACTATAGGTTGGTTTCAGCCCAACAACACCGCAGTACGAAGCAGGCTGACGAATAGAACCGCCGGTATCAGATCCCAGCGATACGTTACACATCCCTGCAGCTACTGCTGCGGCACTTCCTCCGCTTGATCCTCCCGGTACCTTATTTGTATTGTGAGGATTTTTGGCAGAACCGTGAATGGAATTCTCATTAGAAGATCCCATGGCAAATTCATCCATGTTACAGCGACCAATCAAAAGTGCATCTTCAGCATGTAGTTTATCAACCACCGTGGCGTTGTATACCGCTTCAAAATTTTCAAGTATTCTGCTGGAGCAGGTCAGTTTTTTTCCTTTTTCACTGATAACATCTTTCACACCAACCACAGCTCCGGCCAATTGACCCGCTTTACCGGCATCAATTTTCTTCTGAATATCGGCCGCCTGTTTCAGCACACTATCCTCATCATACGCTACAAACGCATTGATTTCAGGATTTTTAGATTTGATTACTTCGAGATAAGATTTTGCAAGTTCCGGGAGTTTCAGTTTACCGGACTTCAGTCGCTCTTGAGTCGAGAGCAGATTTTTCATTGAGAAATGCTGTTAATTTTTAGTTTCTTCCTTTACGGTATCTTTATTGTCTTTAACCGAACTGTTTATATCATCTTTACCCTTGTCGATCTCCTTTTTGATATCATCAGATGCTTTTCTAAACTCCTGAATTCCCTGGCCAATTCCACGTGCCAATTCCGGAATACGTTTTGCACCAAAAAGAAGTAAAATAGCGAGGATGATTAACACCCATTCGAAACCACCTATTGAACCCATAAGATTATATACTTAGGTTTTGAAAAATTGATTAAATGATTATTTAAGATAAAAAATATTTACGACCCATTTGTATCAGAAACCAAATTCTTTTCCGGGAGTTACGATAATTTAAAACTGGTCAGTGACCTGTTTTAAATACTGAAAATTAGAAACTGCCCCATTTTTGGGGCAGTACATTTGAGTTGGTCTTTCAAGGCTCAGCACTAGATTATTTTTTAAACTACTCTCCTTTTACATAATGATCGAACCAATCAAGGTAGCGTTCATAACGATCTTTCTGGAAGGCGGGGGTTCGAATACCGTGATGCTCTCCAGGATAAACAATCAGTTGCGTTTCGATACCTAACCTTTTCATCGCCTGATACATCTGCTCAGAGCTTAATATTGGCACGTTCCAGTCGTCTGAACCTCCCATCCACAATGTTGGAGTGGTTACATTGGCTACGTCATTGAAAGGCGAAATACGCTCCCATTTCTCGGGAGTTTCCCAGGGTAAACCAAGTTCCAACTCCCAGTAGAGCTGATAGTGATCGTGACCATACAGAGAGCGATAAAGCGTTTCACTGGCACCCGATATCGCACCTTTAAATCGGTCTGTTTTAGTAATAACATAGTTTGTAAGAATACCGCCATACGACCATCCGCCAACACCAAGCTGTTCAGGATCTGCAATTCCTATTTCGATAGCATGATCCACCCCGGCCATCACATCTTCAAAATCTTTATTTCCCCAATCAGCAAAGAGTACTTCAGAGAATTCCTGACCATAGCCTGAAGAACCACGCGGATTCACCATAACAACGGCATAGCCTTTTGCAGCAAAGAGCTGGGGTTCAAATCGATAGCTGTGCTCAAACTGGGCTACGGGTCCGCCATGAATCCATAGAATGGTTGGATACCGAACTCCTTCTTCATATCCGACCGGTTTAACTAAAAATCCATGTATCTCTGTTCCGTCTTCACTGTTAAAGTGAATCTCTTCAACCTCGGGAGCAATCAAACCGGCAAGATAGTCTCTGTTTTCATAGGTTAACTGCTCAACAGAGCCTTCATCAAAAGAGTAGATTTCGTGGGGCTCATTGAATTTCCCCTTCAGCACAACACCTTGAGATCCGTTCAGATCAAAATCCCGAACGCTTATCTGTCCTGAAACCACACGCTCAAAACCTGTCCCATTTCTATTTACGGTAACCAGGTGTCTCTCTCCTGCATCTTCAAATGTAAACCAGATCTGATTGCCATTTTTGGAAAATTTTGGACTGCCTACATTACGATCAAGATCTTTGGTTATGATTCGTTCCGGCCCACTGCCATCTGCATTAGTAATAGCCAGATGAGTTGTTGCATACCAAATTTTTTCCGGTTCAACACTGGTTCTGTAAACAATTTCACGTCCATCCGGACTCCAGGCCGGCGAATTGTCATTTCCCGGATTCTTTGTTACCTGGATCAATCCACCCTCATTTTCACCCAGATCAGCATCAACTATCCAAATATCGTTGTTTTGATTTCCATCCGGTTCTTCTGTTCGGTTGCTGACAAATGCAATCTGAGAACCATCCGGACTCCAGGTGGCCGAGGAGTGATCGTAATCCCCAAAAGTTAGCTGATTTGCAAGGCTGTCTCCGGGTGTGTAGGTGTAAATATGCACACGCCTCCGATCTAAATACCCTACATAATCACGCTTAAACTGAAGTCGGTCTATAACATGCGGTCGTGGTTCATCACCTTCATACTCATCTTTATCACGAATCATCAGCAGGAGCCGGCTGCCGTCCGGAGACCACTCAAAACCGTTAATACCTTGTTCGATGTCGGTAACTTGCTGAGCCTCACCGCCACGCATATCCAATTTCCAAACCTGGTTTTTACTGTCGTTTCTGGAAGCCGTAAAAGTCAGATACTTGCCATCCGGCGACCACTGCGGATTATTTGCAGAATACCCTTTTGCAGTCATTGGAAGAGGTTCTCCTCCATCAGTAGAAACCATCCAGATTCTGGTTTCCGAGGATCCTTCATCATAATCTGTTTTAGAAACGGTGTATGCTACCCATTGCCCATCCGGACTTACAGCAGGGTTACCGACGCTTTTAAGGTTAAAATAGTCGTCTATGCTGACCGGATTTTGCTCGGTTTGAGCATACGAAATACCAAAAAAGAGAAGTAAATAAAGAGACGTGAGCAGAGAACATCGAAAAGTATTCATCAGTATGTATAGCTTAATTTAATGTACCCTTAAGATTACACAATGCTGATGAATTATGCTAAAGAATGGACGCTTCATCCAAACAGAGTCTGAAGTTTTTACGTTACTTCAACTCAACTTCAGACTCCGGTCTGGACATTTACTATTATGGTCTCAATCTGCCAAGCATTCGTGGAAACGGAATCGTTTCGCGAACGTGAGACAATCCGCAGATCCATGCTACAGTTCTTTCAATTCCCAGACCAAACCCGGAGTGAGGTACTGAACCATATTTACGCAGATCCAGATACCAGCTAAACAGGTCTTCCGGAAGATCGTGTTCGGCTATTCTATCCTTCAATACATCCAGACTTTCTTCCCGCTGACTTCCCCCAATAATTTCACCATATCCTTCGGGAGCAAGAACATCGAGGGCTAAAGCGAGCTTATCGTCTTCAGGGTCGCGCTTCATGTAAAAAGCTTTCACTTCAGCCGGGTACCGATGAACCAAAACGGGCGTATCGTATTGCATTGTAAGAATGGTTTCATCACTTCCGCCAAAATCATTGCCCCACTCGAAGTTAGCTGCTGATTCTTTCCAGACCGGAATATTCCGAAGATCTTCTTCAATCTGATCAATTCGGGTATGTATCTCTTTTATGCGCTGATCAATCTGAGCTTTACGCCACTTTTTCGCGGATCCATGCTCTTTCTTAATCTCATCAAGCTCTGTTTTAATTGCTCTAAGTTCCTCATTACGCTCACTTTCCATAGTATCGAGCATCTCTTTCGTTTTTTTACTCTTAAGCTGTTCCACCGCTTCCGTGTAAGAGATTCGCTTAAAAGGCTCTTTCGAAGCTTTCTCAAGCATTGAAGTATCACGCTCTAAGATTTCCAACTCTTTTTCATGCTTATCCAAAACACTTTTAACAATGAATTGGATAAAGTTTTCAGCCAGATCCATATTCATATCCAGATCGTAAAACGCCATTTCCGGTTCAACCATCCAGAACTCAGTCAAATGCCTGCGGGTTTTGCTTTTTTCAGCTCTGAATGTCGGGCCGAATGTGTAGATCTTACCGTGTGCCATCGCCATCGCTTCACCGTAGAGCTGGCCCGACTGGGTTAAATAGGCCTTCTCTTCAAAGTATTCTGTTTCAAACAGAGTGGTCGTGCCTTCAGCAGCGTTTCCGGTAAATATCGGCGCATCCGTCCGTATGAAACCCTCTTTCTGAAAAAACTGATGAATGGCAAATTGAATGGTATTCCTGACCTGCATCGCAGCCCACTGGCGCTGACTTCTGAGCCACAAATGTCGATTCTCCATCAAAAACTCAACACCATGATCTTTTGGTGTGATGGGATAATTTTCTGCAACTTGTATCACTTTTAGATCTGTAGCATGCAATTCATAACCGCCTACACTGCGATCATCCTTAACAACCTTGCCGCTGATCTCAACTGAACTCTCCTGTTTTAGAGTGCCGGCAGCTTCAAAAACATCCTCTCCTACCTCATCCAAAGAGACAATACACTGACAGAGCCCGGAACCGTCTCTGAGCTCAATAAAATGAATTGCTTTACTGCTTCGGCTATTATAGACCCATCCTTTTAAGGTTACAATTTCATCTTGATGATCAGCTAACTGTTTGATGTAGGTCATGTCTGATTTATAAAATTTTTAACGTTGAAAATGTTAGTCTAAATTTTTTGTGATTCAAATATCGGGATTAATTCATAAAATATCCGATAGGGAACCAAAGTCCGTCTGACCGATTGGAGCCGTCTGACGGGTTTAGCAAACTACCGATTCTCCGGAGTCAAAAGCGATTCTGAAAAAATATCAGGATCAAAAAACTCTTGTGAGAATGTGAGCAGCGAATCGGCCGTTACTGAGTCAATATTTTCTTCAAGCTCATCAAGAGTTACAAATCGATTGAAATAGAGCTCACTCTTTGCCAGCCTGTTCATCCGATTACTGGTGCTTTCCTGAGACAGAAGTAACTTACCCTTCAGTTGTGATTTTGCTTCACTCAGCTCCTTCTCTCCTACTTTCTCATTACGAATAATCTCAAATTCCTTATTAATCAAGTCGCGAACATGAGTCACATAATCCTTATCCGTTCCAATATAAACTCCAAAAAGGCCGCTATCGGTATAAGACTGATTAAACGTCCCGATTGCGTAGCAGTATCCGTACTTTTCCCGGATGTTTTGATGTAGTCGAGAACTCATTCCCCCACCCAAAACTGTATTGGCCAATAGCAGTAAATATTTATCAGGATGGTCGTAGTTAAGTGCTCTACGCCCCATTACCATGTGCGTCTGCTCAATTGCCTTGGACTCTTCAATCTGAAATTTATCATACTTAGTGAGAGGCTGCTCTTCGTCAACAGTTGGTTCTGCACTTTTCAGTTCCAGCTTTTCATTTAACAGTCGAATCACTTCTTCGTGATCGACATGTCCGGCCACAGCGACTAAGAGATTATCCGGTCGGTATCGTTCTGCCATGTAATCATATAAATCCTGACGAGTGTAGTTTGAGACCGTATTCTCAAATCCTATAATCGGTCTTCCGATCGGGTGATTTTTAAATGCATTGTCGCTGAAAATCTCGAAGATATAATCGTCCGGACTGTCTTTATACATCTTCATCTCTTCCAGAACCACTTTTTTCTCTTTCTGAAGTTCTTCTTCCGGAAATTGAGAGTTCTGAATCATGTCGCTCAACACATCAATTGCCCGTTCCAGTTGTGTATCCAAACATCGCGAATAGTAGCATGTGTATTCAGTTGAAGTAAACGCATTAAGATATCCGCCCACCGATTCCATACTTTGAGCAATATCATATGATGATCGCTTTTCTGTACCTTTGAACAACATATGTTCAAGAAAATGGGTTATTCCTGCGAGTTTGTCCGATTCATGCCGGCTACCGGTTTTTATCCAAAAACCGACCGTTACACTCTTCACACCCGGAATATTCTCCGTAACAACCTTCATTCCATTAGGTAGTACGGTTTTTTCTATCTCAGTAATCGTCTCTTCAGTTTGCATAAAATGTATTCTGATAATTTTTTAAAGAAAAAAGAGCAGGCACAGACCGCTCATATTTAAACAAAAAAAGCGCCACCGGAATCCGATGGCGCTAATTTATTTGAAACCGGTTTAATTAGTTTTCTTCCGGATTTGGAAGCAGTGCTTTTCTGGAAAGTCTTAGTTTTCCACCGTGCTCAACTTTCAGAAGTTTCACATCAATTTCGTCACCTACTGAAATCACATCTTC
>CAZHUP010000075.1:0-12191 GCA_964535495.1 uncultured Rhodohalobacter sp. | reverse complement strand
GTCGAGTGGAAACTCTTCAAAACCCTGAACTGACTAATGAGAACTCGACGGTCGAAGAAGATGAAAGTAGCTTTATGATAAAACTAGATGATAGAACACTCGTCTGACGGATATTCTAGACCTCAACAGCCGTTTCCAGAAGCTTCAGGTATTTTCTATCGGCATCGAAACGGGCCATCACTCCCTGTGGTATCGTGAAATTATCGGGATCGTGACTGATGTCCATTCCCATCACTGCCGGAATACCAAGGGGACGAATATGCTGCTGGAGAATCTCTTTTAAGGTAAAATGGGAATCTGACGGTTCAGGGCAATTTGTACACTTTCCAAAAATAAAACCGTTTAGATTATCTAAAATTCCCGCCTGCTTCAGGTGAACCAGCATTCGATCGATTTTGTAAACGGGCTCTCCAATATCTTCTACAAAAAGAATGGCCCCATTGGCGTCGGGCTGAAAATCAGTACCGAGTGTTGTAGTCAATATGGATAGATTTCCACCCATCAAACGCCCTTCATTGATTCCGGGAAAGATCAAATCCACTTCACTTTCCGAATAAAATTCACTCTTCTCTCCCTCCATCAGTACACTTCGAAAACTGCTTTTTGTCAGATCAGTCCATTCTGATGTACCGTTCGGTCCATGAAATGAGATTAGATTTGAACGATGCATAAAAGCCATGTGAAGCGTAGTATTATCACTGAATCCGCAATAGACCTTCGGGTTTTCTTTAATCATCTCAAAATCGAGATATGGCAGAATTCTCGCACATCCCCAACCGCCACGAACAGCAACAATTCCATCAATCTCAGGATCAGCAAAAAACCGATTCAAATCTTTAGCACGCTGGCGATCGGTTCCGGCCAGATAACCAAATCGCTTCTTTATAAATTCTCCAAAAACCACCTCAAACCCGAATGACTCCAGCTCCTTTTTCATCCGGTCAAATTCTGAATCGTCATATACAATACCTGCCGGAGCGGTGAGGGCAACACGATCTCCCTTTTTCAAACGCTTTGGTTTAATCAGTGAATCATAATCTTTGATTTGGGAACCGGTAAATACCGAAAATCCTGCCATTCCCAGGCCGGCTGTTTTTAAAAAATCCTTTCGTCTCATCTGGAGTCGGTATAGAGTTTATTTTTCTGAATATAGTTATGAACTTCCTCAGGCAGATCCTGAAGAGAAGAGAAATCTGAAGTTTCCCGAATTTCAGTTGATGAAATATCCATCGGCTGATGAGCTACAAATATAGTTCTCTCCAAAATTTCCGGATCAACACGGCTGTGATCGGAACCCGGTCTGTCTACCACCATTAATGAGCACTCTTTAAGTATTTCGTCATACTTGTACCATTTATGAAATGATTGAAGGCTGTCCTCACCAACACACAGAAAAAAGGTGTAGTCCGGGTGTTGAAACTTTAGATGATGAATTGTCTGGAGTGTATAGGATGGTTTAGGCAACTCTTTCTCAACATCACTGATCTTAATACGATCACTCTCTTGAAAAGCAAGTTTGAGCATTTCATAGCGATGCTTAAAATCTGTCTTCTTCTGTTCCGCTTTGTGTGGTGGATCTGGAGTTAAAAGTATCCACACTTCGTCAACTAAATTGCTGTTAAGAAATGAGCCGACAGCTTCAATGTGTCCGTTGTGAACCGGGTCGAATGAGCCGCCAAAAAGTCCAATCCGTTTCACAATAGAATTGTTGTTAGTTCTGTGCTACAGAGTCCCCTTCGGTTGCATTTCGTAGTCCGCGTTGTGCTCTGTCGTAAAGATTTTCAATCCGGCTCCGATTCTCTCCTCTTGGGAAAAGCTGCAGATAGGTCTCATAAGACTCAAGTGCCATCTCAAATCGTTCAGCTTGCCGCGCAGCAACACTATTTTCCGCATAGAGTATATAGGACTCCATCTGGTCTACCAGGGATTGTTCAGCCCAGCTAGTTTCCGGGTAGTTATCAATCACAATATCAAAATAGACGGCAGCAGCCTGGAATCTGCTGGTTCGCATGTAAAACTCTCCGGCGTTGTATGCCTTTCGGGCAAGTTTTCCTCTCAATTCAGAGATATATTCTGAAGCTTGTTCTGCATATTCCGAATTTGGAAAACGTGATAACAACAATCTGAAATTCTCAATTGCCTGGTATGTGTAAGTCTGATCCAGCCGATATCTTGGACTTAAATTGTAATAACTCAGAGCGTTTTTGAAATCAGCCTCTTCCCGATTTGGAGAATTAGGATGAAACTGCGAATACCTTTGATATTCTGATGCAGCTAAGAGATATCTTCGATTATTATAATAACTTTCTGCGAGATAGAACTGTGCTTGCTGTCCTATATCCGTGCCGCGACCAATTGATATCACGGTCTCAAAAGCTCGAGCAGCCTCAGTATAATTTTCCTGCTCAAATTGATTCATGGCCTTTTCATAAGCCACTTCTAGTGAATCGCCGGGGCGAATAAGATCACTGCTTCGGCATGAAGCAAAAAGGAGCATTGCTGCAAAGAGAAATAATAGATTACGCATGTGTTTAACTTTCACGATTTTTCAAAAATTTAATCAGATGTAGAAGATCTTGTTTATAGTTGGAATCACCAAATTCCTGAAGAGCATTTTCTGCTCGTCTGTAGTGTTCTAAAAAATGATCTTTGGTTTTGTCTCTAATTTCGTAAGATTCGAATATCTGAATAACTTGATCCACTTCAGAGTCAGATAGCGGTTTATTTTCAATATATCCGAGAATATCATCCTGTTGCGATTTACTGCATCGTTCTAACGCACTGAGCATCAATAATGTTTTCTTGCCTTCCCGGATATCTCCCGCTTTTCTTTTTCCAAATTTTTCAGGATCACCAAATACGTCGAGCCAGTCGTCCTGTATCTGGAATGCCAAGCCGAGCGAGTGACCAATTTCCAAGAGTTTTTCAAGTTGATTTTGAGTCGCATTCCCACACATACCGCCCATCTGCATAGCTGCCCCGATTAATGCGCCCGTTTTACCATCAATCATTTGATGATATTCCTCGATGGATACATCCTTTCGAGTTTCAAACTCCATGTCTAAAGCCTGCCCTTCACAAACTTTGTTAATGGCATTCAAAAAGAGATTACTGATTTTCTTGTGATCTACATCGTTCGAAATATTCTGTAACTGAAGCAGAGCGTAGGTATACATGCTGTCTCCAGACAAAATAGCTGTCGCTTCATTCCATTTATTATGTACGGAGGGCTTACCTCTTCTGCTGTCGGCCTGATCCATTATGTCATCATGGATAAGCGTAAAGTTATGCAGTAATTCTACAGCTAAAGCAGCCGGCATCGCTTTTTGAGGGTCTGATCCACAGATACCGCAACTTATGAGAGATAATATTGGCCGTATACGTTTACCGCCATTCTTTAAGATATAGCGTTGTGGACGATAAAGCGTTTCTGGTTTAGTAGGAAAATCTAAGTGTTGCAACTGCTTTTCAAACAGCGTTGCGTACGATGCTAAAAAATCCAAACGAGTTGTTTAATTACTGATTTAAAGGTTGCAAATATACAAAATCCGCAACTCAATGTTTCAGTTATCTCGAAAGGTAAAACCCAAATTTTTCTAAATCCTTATTTAGTAGTCAAAGCTGTTAGCTCTCATTTTGTATAGTGAGTGTAGCTGATGAGTAATTCTGTATTTTTTTGTTCTGATATTAGCCTCTGACAGATCAAAATGATCACTCGCCTCCCTGGTTGTTGCATCCGGGTGATTGATAAAGTAGAGTATAAAAATCTGAGATTCTTCGTCCAGCTCCTCAATGCATTCAAATAGTAGCTCTTTTCTCTCCTGATCTACCAGCCGGTCTATCTGGTCAGCAGCTTCAGTTACCGAATCTGTAGCGAATTCATTGTTTACGTACCGACTATTTTTTTTATACTGATTAAAGTACTCATTTCTGGCTGTCATCATCATGTAAGAGAGCAACGACTTCGGATCCTTGAGCTTCCCTCCCGCTATTCTTTCGTAAACATTCAAGAAAGCCTGCTGTACACACTCCTTTGCTGTTTCTTCAGTTGCTGCCAGCGTTACCCGCAAATATTCTACCAATTTTGGAATCATCTCTTCCAATAGGCTATTGGTCTTCCTTACATTCTCTTGTTGTATGTAATTGACCAATGCGGAATAATCTACTCTTCGGTTTGTCTGAACACTCGTTTTCATACTCTTTGATTACATTGTTTAGAACTAACTTTTATCTCTATGGCTTTTAGAATTGCCACTTACTCTATCCTGAAATCAATATAGACAAATTCCTATTATTAGAAAATTTTAATGTTTAGAATTAATCTTTGTTAAAACCCTCCTTACAGGTCCACAATTACTTTTCTATCTTTAAATTCAATTCCCGCAGATTTTTTCATAAACATGAATTTTGATCAGGCTTCAGCTGTAGATTTTTTCCTTAAGAGTTTAGACCGTTCACAACCGGCTCGCCTATTACCGCATGTTTTGAAGCTTGATCTGCATTCCAATACGCTTCAAATTTTTAAACAGAGAATTGAACTGTCTGTTGATCAGAAAATATTTATTATCGGCGCCGGTAAAGCCTCCGTAGAGATGTCAACTGCAGTAAGCAATATATTAGGGGAAAAATCATCAGGCGGAATGGTAATCACAGATTCTGAACGCGTAATTTACCCGGATAAGGTTGAGGTTTTGATCTCATCTCATCCAGTTCCCAATAAAAAATCCATTCAAGCCGCTGACCAATTAGTGGATTTTATAAAATCAATTCCCAAACACTCTATCGTACTTAACCTTTTATCCGGAGGCACCTCATCTCTACTCTGTAAACCGGATGCATCTATACCTTTTGATGATGTGGTTGAGCTTTACCGCATTTTGTTAAAAAGCGGAGCCGGAATTAACGAGATAAATCTGGTTCGTAAATCTCTCTCTGAAATCAAAGCAGGCCGGCTTCTTCAACATTTTAACAATGTTCAGCTTTTTGATCTCATCATATCAGATGTTCCCAACAATGACATGAAGGACATTGGCAGCGGCCCGACCATACCACAAACCTTTCTTTATTCTGATGTAATATCACTTTTAAAAAGCAGAGAGATTTGGCAAAAATTACCTGAATCGATAAGATCCTATCTTATAAAAAACGCTGAGAATAGCGATCGGTTCAACAGTGAAGATATTCCGGATCATCACAGCCATATTATTCTGTCTGCAGATAAAATGGCGGGTATTTCCAAAGAGCTTATGGAACAGACAGGCATGCGGGTTATCAAAGATGATCAATCCTGGACAGGGTCCATTGATGATTTTGAGCAGCATATACTTTCAAAAATTCCAAAAGAGATGGCAGCAGAGGAAACACCGACTGCATTCATCTTTTTTGGAGAGTGCAGCATAGAGGTTACAGGAAACGGTAAGGGAGGCCGCAACCAGGAGCTGGCGCTTCGCATGGCTAAAAATTTAACCGATTATAATCGCGACTTTATTTTTTTGAGCGCCGGCACAGATGGTATAGACGGACCAACAGACGCGGCCGGAGCTGTCGTCAATCAAGACAGTTTAAAAGAAGCCGATAAGCTTGGACTTGATGCAGATGATTATTTGAAGAGAAATGACAGTTACTCTTTTTTTGATAAGCTTGGAGGGCACATTAAAACCGGTCCTACCGGAAACAATGTGATGGATCTGCAGTTTCTGATCATCCACTGAGCAGACATTTTTTTCAAAATTTTTCTCTACTACCTTGCTCAATTATTCGTAGTTTTACCGATTCGAAGTGATTCTAACCTGAAAGTGTTTTTTAATGAAGCAGTTTACCCTTCAGCCCGATTCCAACTCCAATTCAAAAAAATCATCCGACTTTCTCAACGATTTAAATGAACAGCAAAGAAAAGCAGCCGCTCATGTAAACGGGCCACTGCTAATCATTGCCGGAGCAGGTAGTGGTAAAACAAGGGTGCTCACTTACAGGATTGCTCACCTTCTGCAAAAACAGTACGCTCTCCCAAAAAATATTCTTTCGCTTACGTTTACAAATAAAGCCGCCCGTGAAATGCAGGAACGAATTCAGGGGCTGATTGGCGAAAAAGCATCCGGACTATGGATGGGTACATTTCACTCTATTTTTTCAAAAATACTTCGGTTTGAAGCTGAAAAGATCGGTTTTACCAGTCAGTACTCAATTTACGATACAACCGACGCTGAGAATGCTATCAAACTGATACTAAAAGAGTTAAATTACGATCCTAGAGAGATTCGTCCACGAACCATTCAATACAAAATCAGTGAAGCCAAGAACCAGCTGATCTCTCCTGAGCAGTATCAACACAAATTTGTGCAGAGTACGCTGGATGATATTACCGCAAGAGTGTTTCAGATCTATGCTAAACGATTGAAACAGGCCAATGCCATGGACTTTGATGATCTGCTCATCAAACCAATTAAACTTTTTGAGGAGCATCCGGACGTGCTGGAAAAGTATCAGGACCGATTCCGGTACATTATGATTGACGAGTATCAGGATACTAATCATGCGCAGTATAAAGTAACCCGGATGTTGGCTGAAAAGTATCAAAATATTTGTGTTGTGGGCGACGATGCACAAAGTATCTACTCATTCAGAGGGGCGGATATCAGCAACATTCTAAATTTTAAAAATGATTACGATGAAGCTCTTGAAGTTCCGCTGGAGCAGAACTATCGATCTACCAAGTACATTCTACAATGTGCGGATTCCATCATCAAAAGGAACGAAAAACAGATTGAGAAAACACTTTGGACCGATAATGAAGAGGGCGACACTGTTACGCTTTTAGAAAATTTTGATGAACGGGATGAGGCAAATCGTATTGCTAACTATATCCAGGATCTCAAACTGCGTCACGGCTATCAAAATAACGACTTTGCTATTTTATATCGAACAAACTATCAAAGCCGGATATTCGAGGAGTCATTTCGACGAAAAAATATTACCTATCAACTGGTGGGCGGACTCTCTTTCTATCAGCGAAAAGAGATTAAAGATGTACTGGCCTATTTAACCCTGCTGATTAATCCGGAAGATGAACAGGCGTTGCTTCGAATCATTAATGAGCCCAGCCGGGGAATTGGAAACAAAACGCTGAATGAACTTCTCAAAAAAGCTCGTGCTACCGGTCAGAGTGTTTGGACTATTTTACATGATGTGGAATCTGCGGACATTTACAAGCCGGCAAAAGCTAAAATAGCAGATTTCATTCACATGATTGAAAGCTTGAAGGATCTGCTGGAAACCGGCACTCCAATATTGGATGTGACGAAGAAGATGCTGGAGAAAAGCGGCTATTTAAAGGCGTTGGTTGAGGAGAACGATGCAAAAGCCTTAACACGGCGAGACAACGTGCTGGAACTCCAAAATGCAATTGCATACTATCAGCAGAACACTAAAAACCCAAAATTAGCCAACTTTTTACAGGAGATAAACCTGATTACCGATTCGGACAAGTATGATGAAGATAAACCTGCGGTAACGCTGATGACAGTGCATGCATCAAAAGGCCTGGAGTTTCCGGTTATCTTTATTGTCGGTTTGGAAGAGAATCTATTTCCCATGGGGCCAAGAGAAGGTGAAGAAGCCAATATTGAAGAAGAGAGACGACTATTTTATGTGGCCATCACACGGGCCGAAAAACAGCTCTTTTTCAGCTATAGTAAACTTCGTTACAAGTATGGGGAAGAGCAGCGTCAGGCCAGGTCCAGATTTTTGGATGAGGTGGACTCCGGTGTCGTACGGAACGAAACAGGTTCAACAATACAGCAGAAAACCAACCGTTTTGAGGAGACGACTAACCATAATTCGGATAACACAACTATTGAATACGAGCACGACTGGAAATCTCCTATTCAATCCAAGAAACCGTCTTCAACATCTTCCACCTATGAATATGAGTATGATGAAGATCCGTTCAGGACGGGAGTACAGGTTATACATCCAAAATTTGGACCCGGTAAAATCATTCAGCGAGCAGGATCGGGCAAAGATACCAGAGTTGTTGTATTTTTTAAGAGTCGCGGACAAAAAACATTAATGCTTAGGGCCGCAAAGTTAAAAGTTCTCAGTTAATCGAGGAAAATCCCTTGTTAAAGTTTTTAAGTATTACCGCTCTGGGAGTGGTTCTATCTATATGTATATCTACCAATGTATCTGCCCAGATTTCACTATCGGCCGAAAATATGGCTTTGGGCGGTGGAGGAACTGCGTACCTGACCGGGTATGAAGCCCTGTTCGTTAATCCGGCTAACCTCCGTATTCAGGAGAAAAACTATTCTCTGCAAATCTCACTGTTACAAAGTGGAGTTTATAATGAATATCTTTTACCGGAGACAGACTTATCTGTTAGAGCTCAACAATTCCGATCTGCATTTCTGCCTTACAAAAGCCCGGATAGCGATTTTGAACTGATCGAAGCAGACAGAAGCTCCATATTAAGTAGAAATTATCCCGGATCTCGACGGGTTGCTCCTTTTCAGTCAATGACCGACCTGCACTGGTTTGGAGTGAAGTGGAAAGGGGATCAGAAATCCTACGCATTATCTCTTCGCAGCAGAGTGTTCAGCAAATATGAGCTGGGCAGAGGATATTTCTCATCTACAGCTGTAGAGCAAGGAGATAACCTATACATCGATCGAACTTTTCGCCACCGGTATCAGTCGTTGCACGAGCTTTCTTTTGGATATGCCGAATCGTTCGATTTTTTGAACGGTTTAACTCCTCAGCTATCAGAGTTTATAGTTGGAATTGCCCCGAAGATTGTTGTTGCCGGTTCACACCTTGACGCCCGGTACGACAATGTTTACGAGTATCGCGAAGGTAACGAAAACTGGATAAGGAGATCCCAGTTTCAACAATCCAGCACCCGTTCATTTACTGAAAACAGACCTTTTTTCAATCATAATGATCCGGTTCCATTCATAGACGGTTCTTTCACAGATTTAATGAAACCTGCAGGGATCGGTTTTGGCCTGGATGTAGGAATTACCTATATGATCACTTTCGGTGGTGATCTGTCTTTCCTTCAACGAGAAGCCACCACCACTCAAAAATCACTTCGCCTTAGTTTTTCAATTACAGATATAGGGGCAATCTATCAATTTGAACAGCCGCAGGAATTATCTACTCAGATGCTAGAAGAGGAGATCACAGATCTGCCGGGCTTATCTCAAATTAGATTTTCCGGCGCTCCGAATGAGCACTGGTTCTATCTGGACGATCAGGATGATTCACCTTTTGAACTCCAGTCCGAGCGATCAGATGACACATTTTATACCATGTTGCCAACATCCATTCAGGCCGGCGCCCTGTTTCAAATCAACAGAGTAAAATTGATGGGTGATGTCCGTCTGCCTGTTATAAACCATGAATTTGCTTCAAAAGCACCGATAATTTATCTGGGTACAGAGCTGAAACCTTTGCCTTTTTTGCCTCTGCGGCTGGGTACGCGTATCGCGCCGCATCTGCCCGGCTATTACACATTGGGTTTAGGCTTTGAAAGCAAGTATTTTGAACTCAATACAGCATTAAAAGTAAAGAGCAGCCAGATCGGACCCACGAATGAAATTGTTGGAGCTTCAATGGCCGGAATTAAGATTTTCCTGCCGTAATCACTGCCTGATAATTTTCTTTTTTATTTAAAAATAGCTTGAGTTATCAGATGACTGACCAAGTGTCATGTAATAACTTGTACCACTCAATTTGGCAGAACAGAAAAAGAAGATATGACGTTATGGTACTAACCATACTTTTGGCTTCGAATTTGCCGCTTATTATAAAAAACAGATAAAGAAATTTAATTTAAGTCTTATACATGTTTGATCAACGTTTTAAAATACAGACGACATTTGACGATCAGGGTGAGAACTTTGACGATTTTGAACAGGCTATTCCCCTGATGAGTGAAGAGGAGGAAAGAAGGCTGTCTGAATCGGAAGTGCCTGAAAATCTGCCCATTCTTCCCCTAAAAAATACGGTGCTTTTTCCGGGTGTTGTCGTCCCAATTACGGTAGGCAGAGACCGCTCACTTGCTTTGGTAAAAGAAGCCTACGAAAGTGATAAAACCATTGGTGTGGTTACACAAAAAGATGAGTCGATTGAAGATCCCGAGCCGACCGATATGTATAAGTATGGGACAGTAGCTCAGATTTTGAAATTGATTAAAATGCCTGATGGCAGCAAGAGTGTAGTCATTCAGGGGAAAAGTGTGATTGAAATAGAGGAGTTTACTCAAAAAGATCCCTTCTTCCGGGCCAATGTAAAATCCGTTCAGCAAGAGATGGATATCAGCGGAGTGGAGCTGGATGCTTCCATGAGATCCATCAAGGAGACGGCGAGCAAAATTGTGAACCTCTCTCCTAACATACCGTCTGAGGCATCCATTGCCATTAACAATATTTCAAGTCCGGCATTTCTACTGAACTTCATATCATCAAACCTGCAGGTTTCCATTGGTGAAAAGCAGGGAATTTTGGAGATCAAGAAATTTACAGAGCGTCTTGAAAAGGTTATGGAGTTTCTGAATAAAGAACTTCAGGTGTTAAATCTCAGTGAAGAGATTCGCTCTAAGGTGAAAACCGATATCGACGATCAGCAACGCGATTTCTATCTGCGACAGCAGATGAAGGCGATACAGGAAGCATTGGGTGAAGATAGCGAGCAGCAAGATGTTGAGAAGCTAAAGAAACGTCTGGATGAGAAAAAAGGACTCACCGATGACGCCAGGGAGACTATTGAAAAAGAGCTTCAGCGACTTGAAATGACTCCCAACTCCTCTCCGAATTACGGGATTATTCATAGCTACGTCGAGTGGATTCTGGATCTGCCCTGGGGTGAATTTTCCGATGATAAACTGGACCTGAAACGTGCCCGTAAAATTCTCGATGAAGACCATTATGGACTCGAGAAGGTGAAAAAACGAATTGTTGAATATCTGGCCGTATTGAAGCTTAAAAAAGATATGAAAGCGCCAATCCTCTGCTTTTACGGACCTCCGGGTGTGGGTAAAACATCGCTCGGTAAGTCGATTGCACGCGCATTGAATCGTGAGTTTGAACGGTTCAGCCTGGGTGGTATTCATGATGAAGCGGAAATACGAGGTCACCGTCGAACATATATCGGAGCTCTTCCGGGACGCATCCTGCGATCAATGAAGAAAGCCGGAAAAGGAAACCCAGTTATGATGCTGGATGAGATCGACAAGGTAGGATCCGATTTCCGGGGCGATCCAACCTCTGCCCTGCTAGAAGTTCTCGATCCGGAACAGAACGACTCGTTTATGGATAATTACCTTGAGCTGGAGTACGATCTTTCCAAAGTGATGTTTATTGCCACAGCAAACTCGCTGGATACAATTCCGGCGCCGCTGCGAGATAGAATGGAGATCATTAACATAAGTGGTTATACGCAGGAAGAGAAAATAGAGATAGCCAAGAAATACCTCATCCCAAAACAGGTTGAGGAGAACGGACTGAATAAAAAGCAGTTCAAAATCTCCACTAAGGCGATTGAAAAAGTTATAGACGAATATACTCGCGAGTCGGGTGTACGGGGTTTGGAGCGACAGATCGGCGCCGTTTGCCGGAATGTGGCAGCTCAGATTGCAAGCGATGATATCGAGAAGATGAGTGTTGGTGTAAACGACATTCAGGATATTCTCGGTAAGCGTAAGTACTTTTCCGATGTGGCTGAGCGAACAACCGTGCCTGGCGTTGCTACAGGATTGGCCTGGACACCGTATGGAGGTGACATACTCTTTATCGAGGCAAGCGTCTCCAGAGGTTCCGGAAAGCTTCACATTACAGGTCAGCTTGGGGATGTTATGAAAGAGTCGGCAATGCTGGCTATCAGCTACCTGAGAGCCCGATATGAGGAACTCAATATTCCTGAAGAAGCATTTAAATATTGGGACCTCCATATTCACGTACCACAGGGTGCGGTTCCAAAGGATGGTCCATCTGCCGGAGTTGCTCTGCTTAGTGCGGTAGCTTCCATCTTTACACAGCGAAAAGTGAAAGGTACATTGGCCATGACCGGAGAGATTACCCTTCGTGGATTGGTCCTGCCTGTGGGCGGTATCAAAGAGAAAGTATTGGCAGCTAAACGTGCCGGTATTGAAAAGGTATTTCTGCCGAAGAAGAATGAGAAAGATGTTGCCGAAA
>CAZHUP010000074.1:0-12223 GCA_964535495.1 uncultured Rhodohalobacter sp. | reverse complement strand
AAGAATCTCACCTCATAACTCTGTGTAAACTCTCAATCCCTGCTCCCACCAACACTCCCATCCTGTCCAACGAAGCCACTGTACATCCAGAATCAAAAAGAGGACTTCTTACATCTCATACGGTACTTCTCTTTGTAATTTCCTCTTTTTTAATGAACTTAATAGTAAATCAACTAAACCGATCAGAGTCATGAAAATACTTGTCCCAACCGATTTTTCAGAATTGAGTGAGAAAGCACTTGAAGTAGCCAATAAATTTGCAAAATTGATGAATGGATCTGTTACTCCATTCCATTCGCATGTTCCAATTTCCGAAATGGATGAGCCCTATGCGCTGGGTATGAGCTCTCAGGTTTATCAGGACTTTGACGAAATTGAAAAATCTCTATCCGATCGCTTGAGCCAGATGGCTGAAGAGAAAGTGGACAAAGACATACTTAGAAAGCCGATTATTATGATGGGTAACCCGGCACAGAGTATAATCGATACATCTGAGGAGTATGACTATATCGTAATGAGCACACACGGCCGCACGGGTTTCAGTCGTTTCCTTCTGGGATCTGTTGCAGAAAAAGTTCTCCGATTAGCTCATACACCTGTCCTTATTGTTGAAGATGATTCGGAGGTGGATGATTTCAAAAAAATACTGGTCACTACAGATTTTTCAGACAATGCGGCCAGCGCCTACCCATATGCTAAACAGATTGCTGAGAAAGCCGGTGCCGAACTGGATCTGGTTCACATCATCAGTTTTGATCAGTTTGACGAAGAGGAAGAGGGATCTATTTCACTCTCAACCATTCGGGAAAAACGGATCAAAGTATTGGAAAAAGAGCATTTTCACACGCTGAAAGATAAAGTCAACTCAATGGTGATCGTTTCGCAGGACTCACCTCACGAAGCGATTTTTAATCACGTAAAAGAGAACAAATACAATCTGATCGTCATGGCCACAGTGGGACGAACCGGTATCAACTACCTGATGATGGGCAGCACCACCGCTAACCTGGTTCGCCACGTAAACACCGCAGTGCTGAGTGTAAATCCCAAGCGGGATAAGAACTAGTCTTGAGGAAATAGCTCCTCTCCTCGAAGCCTTCCTCTAAGTTTTATCGGGGAGAGGAAACAGAAGGTTGATCCGTCAGTTGGCAGAGAAATTTTCAGAAGTGTGTTTCACAACGGGTAAAGATTTTACCACTTCATTTCTTCTCCTTTCCTCCATAGCCTCGGTGCAGGCGGGCTCAAGAGTGGACAGAGTCCGGTGTGTCCAACGAAGGAATCAGAGGTGTTTTCACATATGGCGTGGTGTTCACCATAACGAATTGAAATATGTTCATAAACCGTGCACTCAAGAACACATTCCCACTAATTAATGCCGGCTTGGTCAAATTGTTTACAATTCACACCTTTAAAAGAGCGAACAATTAACTTTTTCAAACCATTATCCCCCTAATTTATCTAAAGTTAGAGAACTCTATTTTAAATTTTTAGATCAAACAAATAAATTCAAAATCCACTGTAAGGATTTCGGTTTTTCTGTTCCATATAAACAGAGCAATCTACAAAAATCTGATAGTGACTAACTAGAGATAACTTAGAGAGCATTTGAGATACGTGTGAGCAACGTTTCTCAATACACCAATAGAGGATTTTGGCTGATACCCAAAATCTTCTTTTTTTTTGAGCGGGTAATTAACAGGTCCGTTTTTCTCCTTTCAGCAACATATCACGTTCTCGCCAGTCCGGTAAAAACTGATCCATAAGTCTGTAAAATCGTTTACTGTGGAGACGCTCCAGTAGATGCACCATCTCATGAACCACCACATACTCCAGACATTTCGGATCTTTTTTTGCCAGCTCCAGGCTGAGCCAGATTCTCTTTGCCCGAATATTGCAGGTTCCCCAGCGGGTTTTCATCCGTTTCACTCCAAACTCATTCACCCTTACCCCCATAGGAACTTCCCACTTTTCAATCAGCTTAGGGATCTCTCGCTTCAGTTCTGCCCGATACCACTCATTCAATACAGACTGGCGTTTCTCTCGCTTACTCCCCGGCCTGACTGTTAAATTGATGGTTCCGTTATAAACATCTACCTCAGGTTTTCGGTTTTTATCCCACACTGTCAGTAGTTTCGTCTCACCCCATACACGATGCTTCTCTCCACTACAATATTGTGAGTTTTTTCCTTTGCAGGAATTTAAAACTCTCTTTTTGCTGAGATGTCTTTTAATCCAGCTGTACTTTTTCTTCGCAAAATTCTCAGCCGTTCGGAGTGAACTTCGTTTTGGAATAGACATTGCCACCCTACCCTCTGATGGATAAATCCGAATATTGAGATTTTTCACGCTTTTTCGCGTTACTTCAATCTCAATATCTTCAAGTTGAATGATGTGCTTGGGTGGCATATTCTGATTAATCGCGCATCAGTTTTTTGTATTGAATTCTGTGCGGCTGGTCTTCGGATATTCCAAGTCGCTGACGTCGATTCTCTTCATACTCCTCATAATTTCCTTCAAACCAGTAGACCTGACTATTTCCTTCAAATGCCAGAATGTGAGTTGCCACACGGTCGAGGAACCAGCGGTCGTGCGATATAACCACTACGCAACCGGCAAATTCTAAAAGTGCCTCTTCAAGAGCCCGGAGTGTATTTACATCCAGATCGTTAGTCGGCTCATCAAGCAGAAGCACATTGGCGCCCTCTTTCAGCATTTTCGCGAGATGAACACGGTTTCGTTCTCCACCAGAAATTTCATTTACCTTTTTCTGCTGATCACTCCCGCTAAAGTTAAAGCGAGCCACATACGCCCGCGAATTCATTTCACGGTTACCAAGTTTAACAACATCCTGTCCACCGGAAATTTCTTCCCAAATCGACTTGTTTGGATTTAGCGGCCGCTTTTGATCTACATAACCGAGTTTAACCGTATCACCGGTAATAAACGTACCGCTGTCCGGCTCCTCCTCTCCGGTAATCATCTTAAAGAGTGTAGTTTTTCCTGCACCATTCGGACCAATCACGCCCACAATACCACCGGGCGGAAGATCAAAGTTCATATCCTCCATCAGAAGCATATCGCCAAATCCCTTGGAAACGTGTTCTGCAACAATCACCTGATCACCAAGGCGTGGTCCGGCCGGAATATAGATCTCCATCTCTTCCCGGCGTTTCTGATGCTCTTCAGAGAGCAGCTTCTCGTATGAATTAATTCGCGCTTTACTCTTTTTTCGGCGCCCCTTTGGATTTTGCCGAATCCAATCCAGCTCCTGTTGTAGTGTCTTTTGTCGTTTCGATTCCTCTTTCTCCTCTTGCTGCAGACGTTTCTTCTTCTGTTCGAGCCATGAGGAGTAGTTCCCTTCAAACGGAATTCCCTCACCGCGATCGAGCTCCAATATCCAGCCGGCAACATTGTCGAGGAAGTAACGGTCGTGTGTTACGGCAATCACGGTTCCCTCATATCGGGCCAGGTGCTGTTCAAGCCAGCCTACCGATTCTGCATCCAGGTGGTTTGTCGGCTCATCAAGCAGAAGAACATCCGGCTTTTTAAGCAGCAGCCGGCAGAGCGCCACACGGCGTTTTTCACCACCGGATAGGACGTCAATCCTGGCATCACCCGGAGGAGTACGCAAAGCGTCCATCGCCTGTTCCAGTTTGGAGTCAATATCCCACGCTCCGATTTGATCAATCTTTTCCTGAAGTTTCGTCTGCTTCTCGATCAGTGCTTCAAAATCGGCATCCGGATCACTGAAACCTTCATTCACGGCTTCATACTCTTTAATCAAATCCATTGTCTCCTGAACGCCCTCTTCAACAATCTCCTTTACCGTCTTATTGGGATCAAGTTCAGGTTCCTGTTCCAGATAACCGAAAGTAATTCCTTTCTGCCGTGAGATATCCCCCATATAGTTCTCGTCCTGGCCGGCAATAATTTTTAGAAGTGTACTTTTCCCGGCACCGTTGAGTCCCAAAACCCCGATTTTTGCACCGTAAAAAAATGAAAGATAGATGTCTTTTAATACCGTTTTGTTGGGTTTGTAAACCTTACTGACCCCAACCATCGAAAAAATAATTTTTTGATCGCTCAAAGTGCTAAATAATTTTATGATAGATTTGCGTTCAAATATACACTGAATTGCTGAAACAACGAATCGATACCTGTTAAGAAGTGAGGAAATTTCAGTAATCTGAAAATAGCTGCCTCCATTTTTTTTGCCTGTGTCTGTAGAAGAAATGAGCGAACATCCATATCAGTGGAGTCAGAACTCCTGCTTTGATTTCGATACTGTCGATGTAATGAACCTGTCCGTTTTCATTTTCATGGAAAGTGATTGTATGGTTCCAGACTTTAGCCAGCAATCCGCTCTCCTCACTTCTGATAAGATTTTTTTCCTTATCAATAACCTTTAATATTATACAATGCCCGCCCAACGGTACAATCCCTAAAAGATACAGTCTGAGTTGATAAGGGATATCAATCTGCCATTGCATCTTAAACAGATCATCATTCTCCGGAACAAACTTTAAAATTGGCGATGTGATATACTGAAGTGATGAAGGTTGGGAGATTTTTTCCCACAATTCCGATTCAGTACATGGAAAAATCGAAGAGATATTGGCAATCATTTTAACTCGTTAAAACAATTTATTCAGTATTGGAACTAGGGGTTTCATACAAGGTTAACTGTATTAAATAAAATAAGACATCTTTTATCAAATAAGGCGTATCAATAAATGAGGTTATTTAAACTACTGTGCTTGCTTACTGCATTTGTTTTATATGGTTGCTCCACGGTAAGTTCACTTATCCAAAAAGAGAATGAAAATGAAGTCATTTTTTATACTACATATGGCTATTCAGATGGAGAGAATTGGGTAATACCGGTCAGAATTTATGTACATCATCGCAGAGAAAGCGCGGAAAGTTTTTTTACCTGGATGGCATCAAAACGATATGATTTAACCGACGAACAAAGAGATATTTTCAGACAGCGGGTTGATGATATTGTAGCTGACAGCAGATGGAGAGAGGAGGTCGAATTTAAGTTCACGGGCGATCCCCATCAGAAAGTCTATAAGCTTACTGACGAATCAGGTAACAGGTTAAGAACGGATATGAATGGCCTCAAAAATGGTTTCATCACCCTCCCGAAAGAACGTGCCGATTCACTAATGTACGCACAAGAGAGTTCCAACGGCTGGCTGGAAATTAAAGCCGTTTCATCGTTTCATTCGGGTACAGGTTCTCTTCGATTAATAGAACCCGAAGGTGTTTCTGTGATATCGGATATTGATGATACCGTAAAAATCACAGAACTACCGGCCGGTTCGAGAGTTGTGATTGAAAATACATTTTTCAAAGAGTTTGAAGCTGCCCCTGATATGGCTGAGCGCTATGCTGAATGGGATAACGCAGCTTTTCACTATGTAACCGGAGCACCCTGGCAGCTGTATAGCCCGTTAACATCCTTTCTTTTTTCTGATGATGCGGGGCTTCCCAGAGGTTCACTTCACATGAAAAATCTTCGAAAAAATTACTTCAATTTAAATTCATGGAGCGATCTGCGGGAGCTCATTACAAACGAAAAATTTACTTTCGATCAAAAGTTTGAGCAGATAGTTGAGCTATTCGAAACATTTCCCGAACGCCGGTTTATACTCGTAGGCGATTCCGGTGAGATGGATCCCGAGATCTATGCCGCCGTTCAAGAACTCTATCCTGAACAGGTAAAGAAAATCATCATTCGCGATGTTGTGAATGCTCGCGAACTTGATCCTGACCGCCTCTCAGGCATGAAAATTATTCCGGCACAAACAGTACACACTGCAATATCACAGTATCACTGAAATTTCCTATTTTGTTGAGGTCAAGATATTTTTACTTCAACAATAGAAAATTAATGCAGGCGCTCAGCTTTGGAATTATTACTGCTTTTTTTTGCCCTTTCTAAAAGCTCCTCTTTGGATGATGCTCAGCTGTCGATCAGTATCAAAAACGGAAACCAGAAAGCATTCAAAGAGTTTTTTGACAAACACTATTCCGATCTGTACCGATTTATGAGAAGCCGGGGCATGAGCCACGATGAGGCTAAAGACCTGATTCAGAAAGCATTTGTTATGATTTGGGAAAAAAGGGATGGAATTGATGAAACCAAATCTCTCCGATCCTATCTCTTCACCATAGCATACACGCGAATGCTCAATCATGTAGAGTATCAATCCAAATTTAAGGATGAAGTGGTTCCGGGAAATCATTCAGATGATAACAGCACCCGGAACTCCCTCGATTATAAAGAGTTGATTCAGGTTATACGAAAAATCATATCAGATATGCCCGAAAAGCGAGGGATGGTATTTGATCTCTGTTTTATGCAGGAGTTTACCTACAAAGAGACGGCCGATGCGCTGAACGTGAGTCCGAAAACTGTTGAAAATCATATGGCACTCGCTTTTAAAGATCTTCGTGCCCGGCTGACTCAAATTTATGGGGAGGACCTTCCCGAAAATTTCCGGAAAACATAAAAATTATGTTCGAATACAATAATTACTGAAAGAAGCTCCTCTCCTTCACAAGGAGGGAACTTTTGATGCGCAAAACTGACGATTTATATTCGAACTAATGTTAATAAGCATTGGGGGTACACCCCTTTCTCATCTGTATAATGTTTGAACAGATGAACGAAATAAAAAAAACCGAATGAAACGACATTACCACCTGATATTGTGGATAGGTTTGATTCTGCTTCTGCAAGGATGTACGATAGACAGCTTTGAAAATAATCGAGGCCTGCTGAATGAAGACGAACTCAGAATTACGGGGCAGATTATCGGAGAGTCTGTTTCTGAAAATGAGAGCGGGTTACTTTCCAGCTTTTCCGAAGCGTTTGCCATCCCCACAAACAACGGATTGGCCACCGGAAATTCTATACTTGCCACCGGCAGTTTCCGTAACCTTCAGGATTACACCTACCAGTACAATTCAGCCGAAGGAGTCCATCTTGTACAGTTCAGCCGTACGGATGCGATTAGCGGTATTACGACTGAACATGAACTGAAATATATTTTCCGTGACAGTCGGGGTGATTTTATTGAATCACCTAATCAGAACAGCCATTTGATTGAATCACTCGAGTTTTCAGGCAGGCGAATCGGTCATATAGAATCGGAAGCGAAAACTTCGACCTACAATCGTACCGATCGATTCATTCTGGAAGGTATATCCGAACTGTCAGCCACTCTTAAACTCGATGGTTCACACACCGGAGAGGGGCAGTTTATCAGAACTGAAGCAAATAACCGTGTTGAAAGAGACTATCTGCTCGATATGAACTTCCTGGATGTTCGGATCAATAAAGAGATTGTTGAGAGCAACCGCAGTTTTCGTAAAGGGGTAAACGGCGCCGTTAGCTACGAATCTACAATTCGATCCAATCAAAACGGAGGCATTTCAGATGCTAAAACCGTAAACGGTACTCTCAATTTTAGCGGTGATGGAACTGCTCTGCTCCGATTTCAGCAAACATTAAACACCTTCCGAATCCGGCTCGCAAATGGTGATGTTTTCGACGACGATGAGTTTGAAGGCCTTGTGATGGAAACCAATGTGACCAATCAGACCTTCACAATTTCAACCGGTCAGATCATCCAAATTACCGACGAAACAGAGATTGAAAATGATGACGAATTTAACTCACTGCTGGCAGTTGAAAACGCCATTGCAGACGGACGCAGAATTGTAGCAGAAGGCGACTACTACCGGCCCGATGATAATGTAAATCTATGGATAGCCACCGAAGTTGAGTTTGAAATCGAAGAGAGTGAATTTGAAGAGTTTGTCCTGAACTTGAATCCGACGGACAGTACTCTCACCCTCATAACCAACGAAGTGTTCTATTTTACTCACAAAACAGACATCGACTATAGCAACGGTTTTGAATCGCTTCAGGATGTGGAGGATGCCCTCAACCAAAATCTACCTATATTTGCTGAAGGTGATTTCTACATCGACCCGGATACCGGTCGATATATATTAAAAGACGTAGATTTTGAACTCGAACTGGCTGACTTTGAGAAACTTGTACAAACCGTTGATCTTCAAAACAGGATATTCACACTAGTTAATGGTCGGCAAGTTCTCATCACTGAAACAACGATCATCGATCAAAGCGGTGATTTTCTCTCACTCGAAGAGGTTGCGCAAGCTTTGGATGATGGCATCGAAGTAGAAGCTGATGGTAAGTATTACTATAGCTCAGCCGATGCGATCTGGATTGCTTACAGCGTAGAATTTCAGGACTAAGAAATTAATATGACCACAACAAACAACATACCTGAAAATGACCGGGACCTTCAGCTTAGCAGGGCTTATGACAAAGTTGTGACCGGACAGCTTGAAATATCTCAAGTTAGTGATCCGCTCTTTAAGCTTCTGCATGAGGCAAAAACCTATGATTACAATAGCGCTCAAAATATTGCTGTTAGAGATAAAGATGAGTCAAGACAATCCATTCTTGATCAGATCAATAAATTAGAACAAGAAAGATCTGCCACCGGTGAAGCCAAAATCTATTCACTTTACCGAAAAAGATGGATATGGGCAGCTGCAGCAGTGGCCCTGATTCTGTTTACCTCGATCTTTTTACTGCGTCAAACCACTCAGACTGAACCCACTCTCATCGCCGACGCAGGTACAAACATCACCACCGTTGAACTGCAGGATGGTTCAAATGTTACGCTGCGTCCAAATTCTCAGCTGTATCAAAATGAAATTTCTGATCAGAAGTTGAGCTACTCACTTTCCGGTGAAGCCTTGTTTGTGGTCACCCATAATCCGGATCGGGAGTTTCTCGTTGAGACCACCGAAGGCCGGGTTCGCGTTTTGGGCACCACTTTTAATCTGAGCGAACGTAACAGTGAAGCGAGTGTTTACCTCATTGAAGGCCAAATCGCTTTTGAAACAGCAGATCTCAATCAATCCGTGACACTGTCAGCCGGGGAGGGAGCAACCATCCGGGACCTGCAGCTATCTGAACCGTTCCGATTTGAGGAATCTATGGTTACCTCCTGGACTCAAAACCGACTAACATTTAGCGAACGACGGGCAGGCTCGATTGCAAATGAACTTGAATTTCACTTTGGAATTGAAATTGAGATGGAGGAGCCTATGCGATCAGAAATTTTAGGTGGTTCCATCACGCTCCAAGAACTAGAGCAGAGCCTTCATGATCTTGAAGTCGTATTAGGGGGAACCTTCGTTCAGATTGATGAGAATCGGTATCAGTTTCAAAAAGAGTAATATTTAATAGAGTATAGGGATTATGATCTCATTTGGGAGATGCTTGTTAATAGCAGGCTTGCTTTTTATCCTTCAATCGGAGTTCGCTGGAGCTGCCGATTTTTCCTTTTCAAATACTCCCCTAAAAGAGGTTATCCAAACTGTACAGGCAGAGACCGGATACTTTTTTCTCTATCGTGAATCTCTCATTAGTAATGTTACTATTACCCTTGAGTCTGACGAAGGATCCATATTTGAAGAGCTGAGTAATTATTTGACCCGACATGAAATCTCCATGCTGACGGACCACGAGAGAAAGCAGGTGTTAATGACCCGGCAGGAAAGCAGCGCTAGAAATCGAATTACCAATGTTCTGATATCCGGACAAGTTGTAGATCATCGATCAGGTGAACGCCTGCCATTTGCTACCGTAACCTGGAATGAATCCGGCGATCGAAAAGGAGTCGCTACAAATGCTTCAGGACGATTTTCAATAAACCGTCAGCCGGTTACCGAAACAGTTCAACTGTCATTCACCTATATCGGATATCATCAACAGGAAATTGAACTTTCCCTTCCAGAATCTAATGAAATCCGGGACATCACGGTTCGATTGGAGCCCGAAACGGTTCAGGGTAATGAAATCATCATCTCAGGGTCGATGAGCTACAATCCCGCCGACACCTTAGCAAACCGGCTGATGGATGCTGCCCGGTTCAGCCCGATGGGTGATGCAAATTCAATTCGGGCGCTTCAAATGCACCCATCCGTTTCGGCCGGAACAGCCATAAATAATGGAATTAATGTTCGAGGAAGCACTCCCGATGGATTTGTAGTTCAGCTCGATGGCCTCAGTATCTTTAATCAAAGTCATCTCTTTGGTTTGCTCGATAGTTTTAATCCGGATGCTATTCAGAGCGCAGGTTACTATTATGGTGTTGCACCCGCACAGATGGACACCCCTACCGGAGGTTCACTTCAGCTTATAACACGAACAGGTTCTATAAATAATTTCAATGCAAATGTGGGAATAAGCAATACAAGCCTGAATGGGACCATTGAGGGACCCTTGGGCGAACGAAGCAGCTGGCTGCTTTCCGGCCGCGTCTCTTTGATGGATCAGCTTAATTGGTTCAACAACTCAAAAATGATCCAGTGGGGCCTTGATATTGATCGTCCGCGACGGATAGCCGGAGATTTTCAGGACTTCACAGATCTGGTACTGATTCCCGGTAATTCGAACGCATTTTTTGCTGATCTGCATACCAAATTTTATATCGAAAACAGAGACGCTTCGAGATGGATTTTCAGCGGATATTTTGGTGGCGACTATACCAATCAACAAGCTGAACGGCGTACCCGAACAGCTGAATCGGGAACCGACTTTATTTTTCAGCCTGTAGAAACCACAAACGAGTGGGGAAATCTCTCCTTCTCTGCACAGTTTGAGAAGGAGTTGAGTTATCGCTTTTTCAGCACTACAATGGCCGGTTTCAGCTCCTATCGTACTGATTTTGAAAAAGAGGATTTTGTCTATACCCGTTTAAACTCTACAGACGAATCAGAAAATGTGTCCGTGTTCACCTACCCTTTCCGAAACAGGAGTTCCATGAATGAATTCAAGTTCAATCAGGAGCTGGAATTCAATACTACGAACTTCTCAGCAATCGGTGGTGCAGGATGGAAATATTACCTGGGAGAGTACAGTGAATTATCTTTTGATCGTCCATCCTATTTTCAAAACGTTGGCTCTCATATGGTACAAGCCTATCTGCAAAATAGATGGAACCCCCTCAGCTATCTGGAGATAAATGCCGGTTTACGGTCAACCTATTACACACTCAACAGTGAATTCCACCTCTCTCCACGGGGCAAAGTTGTTTTTAAACCTATAGATGGTCTGCGAATCGAAGGCGGATACTCAACGAATCAGCAGTTTCTGCACCGAATCACAATCGAAAACAGCGCCACCTCAGACATTTGGATTCTGACCCCTGAGAACCAAAAACCGGCGGAGTCTGAGCAGTTCACCGTCAGTTTACAGATCGCGCCATCAAACCGATTTCTTTTTCAGGTTGAGGCCTATCAAAAAGAGTATAAAAATTTGAGAAGCCATGAGTTGAACACGCAGTCTCTGGCCAATACTTTTTCTCAAACCCCCTGGTTTTACCAAAACAGCGGAAGTGCCTCGGGTGTAGAATTTCTGTTGCGTAACTACTTTGGCCGCTTTGTCATATCACAAACCTACACATTGTCTGAAATGACCTTCAGCAATCCATTTTTACTTGACGGAGAGGATTTTTATGCAGAGTGGGATCGACGACACAGTTACAACGCCATGCTGGAAGCAAATCTGGGATATGGCATAGATCTTTATATCTCCTGGCTGATGATGAGCGGAGCGCCGAATCGACTGAATATATTTCAGAACGATCCGATGGAACGCCTGGATTCCTACAGGCGACTGGATGCAACATTGAGCTTCACTCATCAGTTCAAAAACCAAAACAGTCTTGAAGCCACTTTTTCGATTTTCAATGTACTTGACCGGGATAATGTTTGGTACAGAAACTACGCATTTTCATTTGATGAGACGCGCTCCATACCAAGACTCACCCCCGTACCGGTTGATGTGTTAGACCTCGGCTTCCATCCTTCCTTTTCGGTGAAATACTCGTTTTAAGCATTCAATTCAAAATGTTTGAACATTCGACTATAAACAATGCATATAATTACAGCATAAGATTAGTTAAGCGGCTTATGATCTACAACCTTATCTACTTACCTCAATTCGATTAATAATCTTATTTAAAGCAATTAAGAAGTCTCCCCTTTTAAGGGGGCTCCGAGCGTTAGCGACACGTGAAACGAAATTTAGAGGCCCACCTACGCCGAGGCTACAGAGGACAGGGGTGTCCATCGAATTGTTCCGCATTCTGATGAACATCCC
>CAZHUP010000073.1:0-12428 GCA_964535495.1 uncultured Rhodohalobacter sp. | reverse complement strand
GAGCAAAAACAACAACAGGATACTGCCGGTTTGTGTCAAAATCTTTAGGGTAGAGAACAGACATGGAGAGACCGGTTTCACCGTCCCTTCCTGTAAACCGAACATACTCCTCTTTTTGCCAATTATATTCATTAAAAGAGTCCGGGACAGTATTTGTGAGCTGAATCTCATCACCGGGATTTTCCAGGTCGATCACATAAAGATCGTAAGGATCGTTGAAATATGTTTTTGCATAAACCAGTTTGGTTTTATCATCAGATAGCCTGAATTGATATCGGTAGGCTTCATCGGATGTAAGCTGATTTACTGAACCGTCGCGAAGGTTATGAATGAAAATGTGCCGCTCGCCGTAATCTGCTTCATTATTGGCATAGATAATCGTTTGGTCATCAAGCCAGTCAGCCCAGGTTATTTCATAATCTCCATCTGTAATCTGTTCAACACGGCCAGTGGCGAGATTTGCGATGTATATATGATTCCAGCCGGATCTTTCGGAACGAATCATCAATCTGTTTGTACGCGGTGCAAAAGAAACGGAAGTTCCGGAAAGCCATCCATCCGTTTCCTCTTCAAAGATAACTGATCGAGTGTCATTACGATGGTCGTAAGCTATGACCTTTCGATGTTTTAGGGCTGCATCACTGGAGTCTTTAACTGAGAAGTTACCTGAAAAGCTTCCCGCAGCACTGCTTCTCTGAACCCCGGAGGAGAGGGTGTCAATTTCCATGGATGTCAAATCTGCCGTGTAGAATGCAACAGAGGGTATGCCTCTTGAAGAAGCACCGGGTGTTACAAACTCGTCCACGTACTCAGGAAAGTAAATGGTTCGTGCATCGGAGAAATCTGTTTGACGTAAGATTAGGCGATTACTGCCCGACCAGTCCTGAATGGCAATGCCGGGGTCATCAGACGAACGGCTGGTCACCTGAATGAGATCAGGTTTTGTAATATCGGTTACCCACACATCTCCGGCACGTACAAATGCCAGTTTGCGGCTGTTAGGTGCCCAAACGGGATTTATATCGCGCTCCTGACTTGCAACAATTCGGCGCTCATTGCTCCCGTCAAGGTTAGATACGTAAATGTTTCCCTCTTTGGTATAGGCTAAAAGCCGCCCGTTGGGTGAAAGTGTGGTTCGAGCCGGACTCTCTTCAATAAATTCCGGTTCACTGCCCATGACAGACATCTTATAGATGCCGGTATCAAAGTAGGAGGAGTCGTTCCAGGAAAAGTAGAGAGAGTCTTGAGTGGCATTAAAAGATCTGAAAGTGGGTCGGATTCCGGGAATCACAGGCTCATGAAAGATCTCTTTCAGAGTCAGATTTTCTGGTACGTCCTGAGCGGTGGCATGAGGGGACTGTACAGTGATAAGAATGAGTAAAGCAAACAGGTAGCTGATTGGTCGCATAGTTAAGAGTTTTGTTCAATGTTTGTGAGCTAAAATAGAAAAATGAATGGTATAAGAAAGTTCGTATCTGTTTAAAACATTAAGAGTGAAGAATTTTTACAAACAAAAAAAGCGCATTGGGTTTGCAATGCGCTTAATATTTTTGTGATTAACTTCTCTATTCTGCAGAAACGGCTTCTCCGGCCTCTTTGAAGACAATTGGTTTGATTGCTTCAAAAGCATCTAATGTTTTCTCGATGTGTTCATCTGTATGTCCCGCCATTGGGATGAGCCGCAGCAGTACAACACCTTTTGGTACAACCGGATAAGCTACACCGCTTACAAACACACCGTGCTCTTCGCGCATTTCGCGCATAACTGTCTGAGCCAGGTCTGTGCTGCCCTGAGTTAATACGGGTGTTACAGGACTTTCTGAAGGCAGAACGTTATAACCGAGCGCCTTTAAGCCGTTACGAAGTTTTTTGGTGTTATCCCACAGCTTTTCTCTCCACTGAGGATTATTTTTTATAAGTTTTATCCGTTCTCTGGCCGAGACAACAATAGGCATTGGGAGGGATTTGGCAAATATCTGGCTTCTTGTATTTGCTTTGAGAAACTCAATCACTCTCGGTTCAGCGGCTACAAATGCACCAATCAGGGCAACTGCTTTGGCAAAAGTCCCAAAATAGATATCAATGCCATCATGACAGCCAAGCTGTGTTCCTGCGCCGGATCCGTCATCTCCCAAAGTCCCGAAACCGTGGGCATCGTCAACTAATAGTCGGAATGGATATTTCTCTTTCAGTGCAATGATCTCCTTCAGCTTTCCAAGATCACCGGTCATTCCAAACACTCCTTCGGTTACCACCAGGATGGAGGAGTTTGGTTTCATTTTGCTTGATGCACGTTTTAGCTGCTTCTCAAGACTTTCAAGATCGTTATGTTTAAAGACCGATTTTTCAGCCATTGCAAGCTGTTTGCCATCCACAATGCAGGCATGGCTCAGTTCATCATAGATTAGAAAGTCGTTCCGGTCAACCAGTGCGTGTATCACGCTCATGATTCCCTGGTAGCCGTAGTTTAGAAGGAGGGCTTCCGGTTTATGGATAAAATCTGCCAGTTCTCGTTCGAGAGCTTCATGTTCGTCAGAATTACCGGTCATCAGTCGTGCACCCATAGGCGCACTGAGTCCGTACTTCTCTGCAGCCAGTTTGTCTACTTCCCGAATGTGAGGGTGATTGCCAACGCTCAAGTAATCATTTACGCTCCAGACGACTACATCTTTTCCGTTAAACTTCATCTCCGGACCAATAGGCCCCTCCAATTTAGGGAATGTGTAGTAGCCGTACCCGTCTGAGGTGAACTCCCCAAGAGGACCGGGGCGAGTTTCTAACTTGTCAAATAAATCCATATAAATAAGGTTTCCAGGGGCATTTCGTAGAGCCCGGTAAATTATTATAAAAGTAGATGATATTGATTTTGCTCAATCAATAATCCATTGAATCTAATGAAAAAAGGTGTTTGAAAACAAACATGATGCAAAGTTATTCAAATACGGATTAAGCCACATCGTGCCCCCGTACCGCTTTAAGCAGTTCAAACCAATCCTGCCGTTCCAGTTGAAGCTTTATGGCACTTACTGCAGATTTTATCCGATCTCTGTTGCCGGTGCCAAGTATCGGGATTGGTTTTGAAGGATTGGCAAGAATCCAGGAAAGAGCTATTTGATCAATTGAGCTGTCATATTTTTCGGCAAGTTGATGCAGAGTATGCCTTACACGCCCGACTATTTCGGAATTGTCATGAAAAACTCTGCCACCGGCAAAAGGAGACCAAATCATTGGCCTGTATTCCATTTTCTGGGCCTGATTAAAGGTTCCATCGTAGATAGGTTGTATATGCAGAAGCGAGTGCTCAATCTGGTTGGTTACCAGCGGTACTTCCAATTTACTCTGCAGCAGATCGAACTGTGATGGAGTGAAATTTGATACGCCTACATATTTCACTTTGCCTTCTTTAATCAAAGAGTGCAGGCTGTCTGATACTTCAGAAGCATTCATGAGAGGGTCGGGACGATGTATTAAAAGCAGGTCAAGGTACTCGGTGTTCAATTTTTGGAGTGTGTTTTCGACAGACTTTTGGATGTAACCGGCAGTGGTATTGTAATGCTTGATTCTGTTTTCAGGCCGGTTCTCGGTCGTTAGGCATATACCACATTTCGATATCAGCTCAATACTTTCTCTTAGTTCAGGTCTTTCTTTGAGGATTTCCCCAAAGAGTGCTTCATTTTGATATCCGCCATAAATATCAGCATGATCAAAGGTTGTGATACCGTGCTCAATACAAAATTCAACAAACTCTACTCGATCAGAAATAGACATATCCCAATCATGCAGACGCATCATGCCGGAAACAAGCGGTGAAAGTGAAGGGCCTTGTGGATGGGAGGTTATTTTTTTTAGTCTCATCTGTGATTGATGCTGTATTCTTATTGATTAATATTGAACTAAATGTCTACTTATTTCGTTTTAATATATGTCACAAAACTTGTTTGACTTATTTACATATTCTCCCATTTTAAGGAGCATAGATGAAATTAAACCTACTATCATGGCAGATGAAGAAAAATATGAGGATATGATTGAGAATCCTACCAAACATCAACTTAAAGCTATTCACCACGCTCGTGAACGCGCCTGTATTGATGCAATGAAATCCTCATCATCAAAAAACCCACACAATAAAGGCTCAGATTTAGCCGGTCTCTGGGAATACGTGTACGAGGAGTATCTGGAAATTCAGTAACCGGTAATTACGTCTAATTTACCGGGCTCAACCCGAATGTTCATCGACTTAATATCCGATCCCACATGTTCACCATCAGCATGAGCGGTGAGCGGTTCATCACTTTCGAAATTAATTTCTTTGCAAAGAGTTGTTTCCAGTTCGCTCATCCATTTTCTGGGTCCCCATCTGAAGAAGGGCAGGTAGAACAGAATTTTCAGGAATGGAATTTTTTTGATGGTGATCAGATTGGCAAGTCCATCAGATAAATCAGCATCCGGGGCCAAATAGAATTTTCCGCCTTCCCACTTTCCATTACACACCGTCATCATCAAAAAATGATCGGTCTGCGTTACTCCGTCAATGGATAACTTTACGTTACAACCACGGAATTTCCACGCGGATTTCACGGCACCAATCACATATACAATGGGGCCGCTAAGATTTTTGTAAGATTTCGAGTAATAATTTGCCAGACCGTCCAATCCGATTCCCAGCGTATTGGCACTCCACCCACTGTAATCGCCCGTATACCGCACTAGATCAATGGGTGCGATTTTCCCATTTTCCAGAATGTCGAAGCTTTCAGAAAGAGGGACTTTAACCTTAATCGCTTTCGCGAAATCGTTTCCGGTTCCAATCGGCAACACGCCCATAATAGCATCCGTTTCAGCAAGTCCGTTTACTACGCTATTTACAGTCCCGTCACCTCCACAGGCCACAATAATGTCGAAATTTTCTGCTTTTATTCTGGCAACCTGAGATAGGGACTCATCCGGTTTTGCGGTTACGATTTCAAATCTACTCCATCGCTTCTCCGATTCTTCCCGTATGGTTTGAATCAGGGCAGACTTTTCCTGCTTTCCGGCACCCGGATTGATTATGAAGCAGATGGATGTGCGGCTTTCATTCATAGTGTGATACTAAACCAAATCGTGTAAAAATAGAAGTAGAATAGCCCTTCTATTTAGGAAGAATTTTAATCCGGTTGCCGACCTGAACGCCAACTGTATTCGCCGCATGTTCATGGTTTCGGGCTACAAGTATATGATCGTTAGCGTGAGGGAAGGCTACCCATTGGCCTTGCTCAACATCACCATAAGACTCTCCATAAAACACATCCCGCTGCTGTCCGTCAATTTCCAGAATAAACCATTGCCCCTGTTCAATGCCGAGACCGGCAAATTCATCCGGGTGAAATCCAAGCTCCAGATTTCCAAAATACCAATCGATAGTTGTGATTTGATTGACGATGGAACCATTTTCATGTGTGGTTTCAGTCTCACGGGCTGGAACTTGTCGTGTACCGTCTGTAATGGTTGAAAAGTCACCGGATTTGATTCGGGATTGGAGATCTTTTAGAGCGTCATACCTCTCAACATGGTTTACATTAACGTGCCCCGGACGCAAAAGAGGTCTCAGCATTGGCTGAACCTGTGCATTCTCGGATTTTGCTGCATAAGCCACGGGACCATCCAGTTCAGTTAAATTACTCATCAAAATGGCCGGGATTTCTGGATTGGCCATGAGAAAAGAGTCGGAGTCCGGATCATTAAGTTCGACGAAGGCACCCATAGCGATAACGCCATCGGCTAAATCGGGGTTATTTTCAGCAATTTGCAAAACCAGGGTCCCTGCCGTGGATTCTCCTTCAAGAATGGTAAGTTGAACCTGACCGGTATTAGATTCAATCCACTCCTTTAATTCGTATATGGATTGGGTGTAGGTCTCATGATCAACACCATTTTGGGTTGATGCCGTACGTGCAATCAGCCAGCCGTCATTCAGCAGAGATTGGTAAAAAGGATCATCGGGATTGAGATTTGCCTCATGGGGAGCATCGGCCGGCCGCCAACCGTGCACATGGAAAAAGACTTT
Source organism: uncultured Rhodohalobacter sp. (assembly GCA_964535495.1). GTDB lineage: Bacteria > Bacteroidota > Rhodothermia > Balneolales > Balneolaceae > Rhodohalobacter. Next base: position 6,379 of record CAZHUP010000073.1, on the reverse strand, counting down.
TCCGTCAGCCCAGTTCTCCGGCACAGCTATCTTGTAGGGAGAGCTGTCAATTTCGCCCTCAAGCAGTTCATAGCTGAGTTGTGCTTCAGTGATTATTGGAAAAGAAAAGAGGAGTAGCAGCGGAGTTAGAAACAGGATAGATCGTTTCATGAAGACATTTTTTCGATGTTTCGGATGAGATGATGGAGATGGGATTCAAGGGTATCATATGGCCGATATCCTTTCGACATCAATCCGGTTTCGTCGCCTATTTCGAGCAGAAGGGCCGGGAATGCAGTAGCTCCATTCTTTTTGCACCACTCAAAATTGCTGTAAGTGGCATTGACAATTTCGTCACTTGAATAGACTGCATCAAAGGCGGACACTTCGAATGGATACTTTTCAATCAGTGAATGAAAAGTGCTTTGGTCGTTTAAGTCCATTCCATCAACAAAAAATGCACTCTGTAACTTGCCGGCAAAATCCAGGGCGAACTCAGGAGCAAGTTGATTTATGGTATTTTGGGCTTTGCAGCCGGGCATTGAGTCGTAAAAGTAGCTCCCCTCATCAGCAAGCAGTTTAAAGTTCTCTCCAAATTTTATGCCCGTTTTGTTTTCAACTTGTTTAAGAGAGTCAGAAATATAGCTGTATCCCTCTTTGATAGATTGAGCGTTTTGATCAATGGCCAATCCGCCGGGAACCACCCGTAAGTTTAGCTTGTCGTGAAATCTTTTTTGAAGCTTTTCCATCACCGGATGGAAGCCGTAACACCACCCGCAGAGCGGATCGTAAACGTATATCAAGGTTGGTTTAGTCACAGTTTTTTACTCGATGAGATGATTTATTCCTGTAACATCTTCTATATCGATTACAAAAGCTATACCGTGCCCGGGTTCATTCAGTTCAGAAGCTTGAACTATTGCCTCTAAAACTTTTTCGGTTCTGTCAGTCGGTACCAGGGTTAAAACAATGTCCTTTTCCGGTTCAATGGTAAAAGAGAAAAGCTTTGCCTGTTCGTGTACGCCTGAACCACGACCTGAAATGATTGTACCCCCTTCAGCTCCTGCCTCACGAGAGGAGTCAATTACTGCACCGCACTGTCCTCGATTAACAATTGTAACAATGAGTTGAAAATTCATCTTTTCCGGATTTTCCATAACAATTAGGAATTTGTATTGGATATGTTTTTTGAGTTAAGCTTGTGGGCAATTCCGCAAATACTCTTGCTGTTAATCACAAATGCGATTCCCGTTCCCGACTTATCGAGTCTGGCTGCTGCCCTAACTTTAGACAGTACCTTCTGAGTAAGCTTGTTAGGGGTAAGGCACAGGATAATATCTTTTTCAGGCTCTACTTCTACACCTAAAATTGATGTTTTATCCCGATGCCCGGTACCACGGCCTGAAAAAGTTGTAGCTCCTTCAGCTCCCGCTTTTTTACAGGCTCTAATTACTCTTCGTGACAGATTCTTTTTAACTATGATCACGATAAGTTTGAAATTGTCTCCAACAAGTCTAACCATCAGATTGTGATTCGTTGTATTTAAATAATAGTCCTAATACCAGTACGGATAAAATCGGTGCAAGTGCTACTAAAGCAATCATGCCAAAGCCATCAATAAGGGGGTCACGTCCTTCTAAAGTTTCTGAAAAACCCAAAGCAATCGCTAAAATGAAGGTAACAGTCATTGGCCCGGTGGCAACCCCGCCTGCATCAAATGCAATGGAGGTAAATGTTTCGTTGGATATTAGCATCATGGAAAGAGCGAGAAAGTAGCCGGGCCCTATAAAATACCAAAGTGGAATTCCGTAGATAATTCTTGCCATCGCCAGAGCAATTGAAATCGCAACACCGATAGAAAGAGTGTAAAGCATCAACTTAGATGGAATATAGCCACTGGTTACTTTATCTACCTCTGCATTCAATACTCTAACGGCCGGTTCAGCAAATGTTGCTACAAAACCTAGTAGGAAACCCACCGGAATCAAAATCCACTGTTTTTCCCACTCTCCTACAATATCACCAATTTCTCTGCCAACCGGCAAAAATCCAACATGTACTCCCTGCAGGAAAAATGAAAGTCCCAAGAAAGTTAAAAGCACACCAATTACTATATTTTTTACTTTCTTCTTTGGCAGCTTGAGCATAAAAACCTGAAAGAAAAAGAAGAACAGTAAAAGAGGTACTAAGGCCATGGATACTTCCAATAGCACATCTCCAAAACCGTAAAAAATCTTTACATCCATAATTTTATTGTCCGTATACGATACCTAAAATTAACACGGCCAGGATCGGCCCGATTGATGCCAAGGCAACAAGTCCAAATCCATCAGCAGATTTATCATCGCTGCGCAGTACGGACGCTATACCCACTCCAAATGCCAGTATAAAAGGAACCGCCATAGGGCCGGTAGTAACACCGCCGGCATCAAACGAAATAGGTATAAATTGCGGACTGGCCCAGGGTGAGAGTGCTAATGCAAACACTGTAACGTACCCTCCAAAAAGCAGCCACTTAATAGAAATGTTTAGTATGATTCTAGCCATGGAGAGGGCCACGAAAATACCTAATCCGAGCGCGACCGGTAAGATTAACGTCCATTTTTCGATCTCACCATCCGAGACCTGATCAACGTAACCGGCCAAAACGTGCACATCGGGCTCAGCAACAGTGACAGCAAATCCTAAAATGAAACTAAAGATCAGAATCATCCAAACCTTACCCGTTTTGGGCAGAGCAGAACCAATCATTTCACCAACCGGCAGCAGGCCGATGTGAACCCCTATCAAAAAGAGGGCAAAACCAACCGAAACAAATACTACACCGATCAGAAATTGAACTACGGATGAGAACGGAAGCCAAATCAAAGTGTACTGCAGTATCAGAACCAATACAGTGATCGGCATGATCGCATATATAACTTCCCAGATTGTGTCCTTAACCGACTGCATTGAAAATGAACCCTGCTATTTAAATTTGAGTACTAAAGTAAAATTGAGGAAGCAAGTACGTAAAGGTGCTACTTAATTCCAACTTTGATTTTTATTAAAAATAAAATTGAAAATATGGGTGATCATACTTTAAAGTCAAAGAGTTTAGAATTTTACTCAAATTAAGAGATGCTCAATTCTAGTGTATGGTATCAATTATTTTTTGTGCTTCTTCAATTTCATCCCGAATAATTGTGTGGCCCATAGCGGGATAGATCTTTTTGTTGACTGAGGCGCCTATTTTCTTCATCACTACAACACTCTCTTCAACACGTTCAACCGGAATATGTGCGTCATTATCCGAACATCCGACGAAATAGGGAGTTCCCTCAAGTGAGCCGCTATAACTGTCCGGATTCACTGAATCACCTTCTCCAATCATTCCACCGCTGAACGCAATCAGACCTCCATACCTGGCCGGATGACGTGCCACAAACTCCGTGGCAAGACAGGCACCCTGTGAGAATCCCAGAATGATAATCTTCTCCTTAGGAATTCCGCTCTCTTCCAGATTTGTTACAATGTTGTAGATAGCCTGAAGTCCTGATGAAATCCCCGGCTCGTTTCTTTCTGATGGAGCCATGAATGAGTTGGGGTACCATGTGTTGCCCGATGCCTGAGGGGCGGCGAAATGGAAATTTTTGGCATCAAATTCATTGGCCAGCGGAAGAATACTCTCCGCCGTAGCTCCCCGACCGTGAATCATCACGATAGCCCCGTCTGCATTCTCCGGATCAGTTCCGGAAGTTGCGGTTTTACTCTTTTGATGTGGCCCTTGAAATGGATTTTCTGTACTTGCTTTAAACATGTTTCTTGTAGATTTATAAAATTGTGAATTGAAAATCCCCTCTTGAGAGGGGACAGATTGTGGAGCGTTCAGCGGAACAATCAGGGGTGTGTTGATTATTTAAGACTTCATTTCAGACTCACGAAATGCCACGGCATTCTCTATGTAATTCCGTGTTTCCGTGGCTGTTATTTTAATCCGTCTTCAACTCCGGCAGACGCGCTTCGATCTCATCCCTGTTTTTCTCGTACCAATTTGGAATTTTTAGGTTTTCACCCAATTGATCAAAAGGCTCATCTACATCAAAACCGGGAATGTCGGTTGCGATTTCGAATAGAACCCCGCCCGGTTCACGGAAGTAGATTGATCGGAAATAGTCACGATTCTTGACCGGTGTAATCTGGAAACCCATGTTCACGATTTTTTCTCTCCATGCGGCCTGTGCGTCATCATCAGGTACACGGAATGCGATATGATGGATAGATCCTTTTCCGAATCGGCCGTTCAAATTGGGTTCTGCTTTCAGATCAACATAACGTCCCAGATTGTTCTCGGGTTCAGATGAATATCGGCTAAGATCATTTTCCTCACCTTCGTTACTCCAGCCCATCTCAGCCAAAAGTTCGCCTGTTCTGCCAATATCCGGCAGACTCAACGTTGTGCCAAAAAAACCGCGAATGGCGTGTTCATCCTCTACTCCTCCGTATCCTTTGGTTTCGTTGCCATTAACCCTGGAATCTGCTGCCAGCTCAATCTTCATGCCATCATTATCGGTCAATGGGAGATGCTTGAAGCCAAAATTAGTATAGATCTCGCCGGATTCTATCCCAAGTTTTTTGAAGCGTTCCTGCCAGTATTCGAGAGATTCGCCCGGTACGGCATACTGAACAGCTGTAGCTTCGCCATTGTTGGGCTGTCCGTCAACCACATGCTGCCACGGGAAGAAGGTGATGGCGCTGCCCGGTTCAGCATTGTGATTTCCATAGTAGAGGTGATAGGTAAAGGGATCATCAAAATTGATCGTTTTTTTGATGAACCGAAGTCCTAACTTATTTCTGTAGAAGTTGAAATTTTCCTGTGGCGGACCTGAAACCGCTGTAATATGGTGCAGGCCTTTGATTGGATCAGCCATAATTTTTCTGAGTAACTTTTGATTTATTATTTCAACACAAGATAACTATAAATAGTTCAACATTAAACTAAATAGTTTCGGTATGAAGGAATTGGGATTCGACAAGCTCGGAATAGCTTTAGGAGGAGGGGCTGCACTGGGTGCGGCTCATGTAGGTGTACTAAAAGCTCTGTCTGAAAAGGGGATTAAACCGGAGTTCATATCAGGGACGAGTATTGGCGCTTTTGTGGCAGCGCATATTGCGTTTGGCACACCCATTAAAGAACTGGAAGAGATTGCGCTGGACCTGGATTGGCTGGATATTACCAGTTTTAAAATCTCCAAGATGGGAATTTTGAGCAATGAGCGTCTGGGAAAAAGTATTCTCGATCAGCTGGGTAAAGTAATGATTGAAGATGCCGATATACCCTTGAGTATGATTGCAACAGATATATCCACAGGGAATAAAGTTGTATTAAATAAAGGTCCGCTCCACAAAGCTGTGATGGCCAGTACCTGTCTGCCGGGTGTTTTTACGCCTGTAGAGTGGGATGATATGCTGCTGGTGGATGGCGTGCTGTGCGAAAATGTACCGGTGAGTCCGCTGCGGGAGATGGGAGCGAAGGATATCATAGCCATTGATTTAACGACAAATCGCGAATATAAGCGACCGGATGATATAGTGGATGTATTGGTGAATACGTTTGATATTGGGTTGAACAATATGATTAAACAGCAGATACAGGACGAGAAAATTTTTATGATTCAACCAATACTGAGCGCTTATAACAAAGCTGATACAAGTCAGACTGAAAAGCTTATCAAGGAGGGCTATGAGGCGGCGATGAACAGAATGTAGAAGCCGGTGTTCGGGGGTTAATCGTAACAATTCAGAACATGGTCAATGCCCCATTGAAGAGTGCAAATACTATCTTATCTTATCCCACGGTTTAATTCCTCTCAAACAAAAAAATTATTTGGGCATACTGAAGAGATCGGTAAACTCATATAAAGCTATCGAATTAAAACGCAGAACCAAACCTCCTGACATCTGTAGCTCATGAATATATTTACAATCATCATCCTGGCGGCCATTCTGATCGATTATGTGTTGGGAATTACATCAAACCTGCTCAATCTGAAAGCGCTCGACAAATCATTGCCCGATGAATTTGAGGACGTGTACGACGAAGAGACCTATGCGAAATCGCAGGAGTACACGAAAGTGCGAACAAAGTTTGGGTTTCTAACCGGCACCATCGACGTATTGATCTTGCTCGGGTTCTGGTTCGCCGGTGGGTTTAACTGGCTTGACCAGTGGGCGAGGGGATTTGATTTTGGGGTGATCGGGACGGGGCTGATTTTTATCGGAGCACTTGTTCTCGGTAAAATGATCATCTCGTTTCCATTTGGAATTTACTCCACATTTGTGATCGAAGAACGATTCGGATTCAATAAAACCACACCGGGCACTTTTGTGATGGACCGGGTGAAGGGCCTGTTGCTTTCAC
>CAZHUP010000072.1:0-12492 GCA_964535495.1 uncultured Rhodohalobacter sp. | reverse complement strand
CAATCGCACCGATCAGGGCAACACCCTCAATAAATACGGAAGTAAGAAGCATAGCTCCACGGATATCATCAGCAGCTTCTGGTTGTCTTGCGATACTTTCTACAGCACTTTTACCAATCATACCGATACCGAATGCGGCAGCAAGTGCAATGATTCCGGCTCCAAAGCCTGCGGCTATAAAACTCATAATTATTTGATGTTTTTAGTAGTTATTATTGATTTATTTCTACGCCTTTTGCGTGTGCAACAGACGTATCGTGTTCATGATGATGCTCTTCTGTTGCCATACCAATAAATACAGCAGAAAGAAGAGTAAAGACATATGCTTGAATGAGAGCAACAAGTGCTTTCAGGAAGTAGAGTGCAGCAGTGAGTAACACCCAAAAAATACTTGAACTAACTCCTATTGCGGCACCAAAAAGATCTGTAAATATAAATATCAACCCAAGGATACTTACGATCATAATTTTTCCTGCCAGCATGTTTGCAAAAAGACGAATGGCCAGTGCAAATGGCTTGGTAAATAATCCCAGGATCTCAACTGGAGTTAGAATAATAAGCGCCCATTTTGGCACACCTGGAAAAGCAAATACATGTTGCCAGTGATCTTTTGTCCCGCTAAACTGAGTTATGAAAAATGTTATGGCAGCTAAAGTGGCAGTTACCGTGAGATTTGCAGTTGCCGCAGCGCCCCATGGCAGCAAACCAAACAGATTTAAAAATGTTATGGCCATAAAAATAGAAAACAGATACGGAACATACCTCTTGTATTTGTTTTCTGGGATAAATTCTTTTGCAACCTGATCCTGTATAAATACAAAAATCACTTCAAATATATTATGCCAGCCACCTTTAGGCTCAGTCTCACCACCAATACCTCTTTTATATTTTGAGGATGCCCAAAGGGTAATCAACAGAGATAAAATAATTCCAATCCAAACAAAAATCAGGTGAGAGGTAATCGACATGTCCAGCGTAATCCCGGCTCCGTCAGACCGCACCAACCCGGCCTCTTCAATATGCATAAACTCCCCGGAGTCCACAGCCGATTTTGTATTGGCATAAAAATACCAACTACCATCAACCAAAAGTATCCTTGGCAAGTATATCTTAGCGCCCGGAACTTCAATATAGTCGTGATTTAATGCCTTACCTACCACATCCAACGAACCACTATCAGAGCTTTCTTCAACATCAGAAGCCAAAACATGGGGGTTAATAGCAAACAATAAAAGAATAGTTATGGATAAACGACGCAAATGTTGACTCATGTTTGATTCTAACGTTTTACCCGGCTAGTCTGAGAGTTTTTGATTTAGAAATATCACTTCGATTACAGAATTCAGAATATACGAAATTATAAAACTAACAGTAAAGCTCAATTCATCAATTTCTGTCAGAATTAATATTAGAACAAACAGTATGCTCACCACTGCCAGCCTGACAAAAAATCCGTAATAATATCGTTTAAGAAATTTTTTACTGATTGAGCTTTTATGCGTAAAAAGAGACATGCTAAGGTGTAAAATAACCGTTAAAAAGCCCACAGAGTATCCCGACAAAAAACCTATAGTAGCCTGTTTCGGTAAAATAAGCCCGATTACTGAAAACAGGGCGGCAAACAACAGCGCTGTTTTTACAAGTTTCTTTTCAAATGATGAATCAATGATTTGTTGCAAAACTTCAATTTTTACTGGTATCTCGTATTACTCTTACGAAAATACTTATCATCAAAATTACCCCTAATAAAATTCCACATAGCAACCCCCACGGGTACGTGTCGTACTGACGGTCGATCCAGTATCCGGTCAAAATTGGAACAGAAAATGCCACAGCTATCTCTGAACCTAAGGAGAGATAGGGAAGATATTTTTTATACCGGGGGCTATTGATCAACGATTATTTCTTTTCACTTTTTTTAACAGTCGTTTCTTTGGCAAAGTCTGCATCTTTTGATTTGTCGAGGTTTGCAGAATCACTACCCATTTTACAAGCACCGTTAATCTGTGCACCCTCTTCAACCAGAAGTGTTTTCGTATATATGTCCCCATCAATTACGGCTGAATCGCGCAGGTTGAGTTTATTGGTCACTCTGATCGTTCCTTCAATTTTACCGGCAATATCAGCATCGGCCACCTTTACGTCGCCCTGCACCAAGCCGGAAGAAGTGACGATTAACTTACCTTTTGATATTCCTTCGCCTTTCAACTTTCCGGCAATTCGAATATCGTTTTGTGAATTGAGGGTACCCTCAAGAGTTGTTCCTTCACTTATCATATTCAGAGTCGGAGATTGTGTATTTGTTGTCTTGCTCACGGTTTTTTTGTTTTTATTATTGAACATAAAATTTTAGCTCAGTTGTTAAGATACATTAATGGATTTTGAGGGACGCCATTTTTCCAAATTTCAAGGTGCAAATGAGAACCAGTACTTAAAACACCACGATCACCAATTTCACCCAAAACATCTCCCTTCAAAATAAAATCACCTTTAGATCTTGCAAGTTTTGCCCCGTGCTTGTAAACACTCACAACTCCACCTGCATGCTGAAGGTAAATTACATATCCATAATTGATGGTCCATCCTGCATTCATGACGGTTCCGTCTGCTATTGCTTTAAAAATTGTGCCGGGTCTGGCAGCGATATCTATCCCAAAATGCCCATCATCAGCACTATACCCCTGAGTTAAACGACCTTCAACCGGAAAATCGGACGGGAAATCCGGAGTTTCATTAAGGGAACCTGAAAAAATAATTTCATTTTGAGAAAGCATCTCAAAAGTTCGGACATTAGGGGCAGAACGACCGGCAGGATTATACTCGTCAGATATCAACATATCTACCGATTGATCAAGAGCTAAAACGGTATCTGCCGCAGTTCTCAATATCTCCTTCATATCATTTAACTGGGTATCTCTCGCGACTAGAGAGTCCTGTAATGACATGACCCGCTCCGAAATTTCTATCACATTCTGCCTCAAAGTATAATCTTCTTTGAATTGATACAAAGATCCGATTGGTGTAGCAAAAAATAGTATGGTTGTAAATAACACAGACAGTAAAGTCACAACCACAACAACCTTTATTATATCCCGTGCCCTCAGCTTAAAAGAGCTGGATCCATCGGGATTGTGCTCATCCAGTACTACAACTGTAACATCGCCCTCACGTTCCGAAAAAATTCGTTTAATAAATTCCCACATGAGTTATTACAGTTTATAGTTTAACATCACACTAAAAAAATCAGGACACTGAGTAATTTGGTGCCTCTTTTGTAATTTGAACAGTATGCGGATGACTTTCTTTATAGCTCGCAGAAGAGATTTGTACAAATTCCGCTTGTTTAAGTTCCTCAATCGTTTCAGCTCCAACATAGCCCATTGCAGCCCGTACTCCACCAACCATTTGATGAACTACTTCACCTAGATAACCCTTGTACGGTACACGGCCTTCAATACCTTCAGGTACAAGCTTCAGGTCATCTTCCACATCCTGGAAATATCTGTCTTTTGACCCTTTTCTCATGGCACTCACACTACCCATGCCTCTATAGGATTTGTATTTTCTGGACTCATAGATAATGGTTTCGCCCGGACTTTCATCCACGCCTGCAAACATAGATCCCATCATCACAGCATCTGCACCACCGGCCAACGCTTTCGGAATGTCACCGGTTTGCTTAATACCACCGTCTGCAATCAACCCAATACTGTTTTTTGAAGTGAATTCAGCGATCTCCATTATAGCCGAAAGTTGAGGCACACCAACCCCTGTCACTACTCGGGTTGTACAGATTGACCCCGGCCCAACACCTACTTTCACAACATCTGCACCAGCCTCTGCCAATGCTTCAGCGGCCACACGTGTTGCAATATTCCCACCAACTACATTCAAATCTTTGTATTTAGCTTTAATACTACGAACAGTATTCAAAACACCTTCAGAATGACCGTGAGCCGTATCCACAGTCACAATATCTACGCCAGATTCAACTAAAGCATCGATACGATCCATTGTGTCCGGAGTTACTCCAACAGCAGCACCAACACGCAATCTTCCCATGTCATCTTTACACGCATTTGGGAAGTTCATTTTCTTTTCAATGTCTTTAAACGTAATCAAACCAACCAGTATATTACTACTATCAACTATTGGCAGCTTCTCTACTTTATATTCCTGAAGAATCTGCTCTGCTTCATCAAGAGTGGTTCCCTGCTTGGCTGTTACAAGATTTTCACTGGTCATAATATCACCCAGCTTTTTATCAACATAGTGCTCGAATCGCAAATCTCGATTCGTTACAATACCAACCAGCAAGTTATTTTCTTCAACAATCGGTATCCCCCCGATTTTATGCACTCTCATCAAAGCACGTGCATCTTTTACAGTTGCATCTGCCGGCAGGGTAACCGGGTCCACAATCATTCCACTTTCACTACGCTTCACCAAACGCACCTGTTCAGCCTGATCTTCGATAGACATATTTTTATGAAGCATTGCTATACCGCCCTCCCGCGCAAGTGCAATTGCCATACGGTACTCAGAAACCGTATCCATAGCTGCACTGAATATTGGGGTATTTAGTTTCAAAGAAGGCGTTAACTGAACGGAGATATCTACATCTCTTGGCAGTACTTTAGAGTGATTGGGAACCAACAAAACATCGTCGTACGTTAGTCCCTGGCGGGTGATTTTTGAGAAGGGAGAGGAGTTATCCATGAAATAATATTCGCTTAGTTTACATTTTGGTAAAGATAAGAAATCCTATTGAACTTCTTTATCTAAATTCCACGAAATTAAATCCTCACCTAACTGATGGTATTATGAATGTCACAGCTTTTTTATCCTCAACGAATCTATAGCTGTAGATTCATTGCAAATTCCGTCTAAATAGCTGTTCACCCAAAAATCCACGCTCTCTCTTCTGCGTTGAACCCATTCTGAATTTGTGCAGTATTGACCTTTAAGTTCATCAATATAACCCTTTACATCTTCTTCAATCACCAATTTCAACTCTCCGGGTAGGTTACCCCAGCCTAAAAGGGTAAACATCTCTTCAGTTTCTCGATATTCAGCTTCTGCTTTGTGAAATATCGATTTAAGAACTGCAGTTTGTGGGGTAACTTTTGATTTTTTTATTGCTGCTTGCATGGCTGTTGTGTGTTTAATTATGATTTACACACAACTTAAAACAGCAGGGTGACATCTTAATGTCACCCTTATTAAAACTATTTTTATAGCCCTGCCCTGGAGAAAATTTCATCAACCCGGCGTGTATGGTGAGCCAGATCAAAAGCTGTTTCAATTTCACTTTCGGATAGATTCTCCAAGATTGTCTTGTCGGTCTTAACCAACTCTTTAAAATCTCGTTTCTCCTCCCACGCCTGCATTGCCAGCGGCTGAACCGTATCATAGGCAGTTTCACGGTTCAAACCTTTGTCGATAAGCATTAGCAACAGACGCTGTGAGAATACCAGACCGTGAGTCTTCTCCATATTCTCCAGCATATTTTCAGGATAAACCATCAGATTTTCAATAACACCAGAAAACCTTTGAAGCATATAATCCAGAAGGATTGTGGCATCAGGCAGAATAATACGCTCAACGGATGAGTGAGAAATGTCACGCTCGTGCCAGAGCGGCATGTTCTCATAAGCGGATATCATATATCCGCGCAGCACACGCGCGCAACCGGTTATATTTTCTGAACTGACAGGATTCCTTTTATGTGGCATTGCCGATGACCCTTTCTGTCCCTTTCTGAAAAACTCTTCGGCTTCTCGCAGTTCAGTACGCTGGAGATGGCGTATTTCGACAGCAATTTTTTCCAGCGTCCCACCTATTACAGCAAGTGTTGCCATGTAATAAGCGTGTCTGTCACGCTGCAGTGTCTGTGTAGAGACTGGCGCCGGTGAAATTCCCAAAATTTCGCAGGTATATTTTTCCACCTCCGGCGGAATATGTGCAAATGTACCGACTGCCCCGGAAATTTTACCAAATTCCACATCTTTTGCGGCTCTATCAAACCTTTCAATATTCCGATTCATTTCGGCATACCACAAGGCACACTTCAAACCGAAAGTGGTAGGTTCGGCATGCACACCGTGAGTACGGCCCATCATTACAGTAAGCTTGTGCTCATGTGCTTTTTCTGCAAGAGCTTTGGTAAAGCGAGACAAACCTTCACGAAGAAGTTCATTAGCCTGTTTCAGTCTGTAGCCATTTGCAGTGTCAACAACATCTGTTGAAGTTAGCCCGTAGTGAACCCATTTCTTTTCATCACCCAGAGATTCAGAAACAGTTCTTGTAAAAGCGACCACATCGTGCCGGGTCTCTTTTTCAATTTCTTTTATTCGGTCAATATCAAAAGAAGCCTTTTCATAAAGTTTATCTACATCTTCTGATGGAATTTTATCAATTTTACTCCAGGCTCTGCAAGCGGCAAGTTCTACATCCAGCCAAGCCTGAAATTGATTCTGCTCCGACCAGATGCTGGACATCTCTTTTCTAGAATATCGTTCAATCATAACTAATGGTTACTGTACTGGTATTTTGAGTAAGGTTCCGGGTTGAATGGTTGTATCCAGGCTCACCTGGTTCATAATGGCAATATCTTCATGTTCCAGATCCATTGGCAATTGATCCGGGAGGTACTGTCTGAATGTTTTTCTTTGATCCGCTTCTACAATTTGCAGACGCACCGGCTGAATATTGAGAATTGACTCGTCTGTAAGCTGGTCAAACGCTGAAGTAACAAAGCTGAAGTCCTCTTTATGCCTCTCAAATGCAGCTTCAAGACTGTAATTAATAAATCTGTAAATTCTGTTTTGAAACTCAACAGCATAAACATGAACACCGAGCAGGTTGCCATCCTGTTCGATTGTACCCTCTGCCTGATGAGCCGTCCATCGATCTGAGCTCTGCGTCTCTCCTCTTTCTCTGAGAGTAAACCCGTCCTGATTTACAAATTGTGAGATCGACTCTCTTGCCGTCGAATTTTGAGAATCAATTCTCATAATCATGACAGCCTCTCCCTCACCTTTTACTAAAACAACTTGAGAGGGCTGATTAATTACTCTCCACTGCTGTGGGACGGGATAATAAAACTCCAGGTCGGGATGCACAAATCGACCATCCGTCACATATCCATTTCTTGGATTGTCTCCGTACACCATGCCATTGAGCATCTGCATATATCGCTCGGTTCCGAAAATAGTTTGTTCATACCCCTGTTCTCGCCACTCATTGGCTAAACGTGGAATGGTTTGCTCTCTCTCCCCGGGATTTGGGTGAGTTGACAGCATATTTGGTATACTTTGCCCAGCCTTCTCAGAAATTCTTCTCAGACTGGTAAAAAATTCAGCTCCTTCCGCTGCCACATAGTTTTTCTTCGCCGAGTATTCTACACCAAGCCGGTCAGATTCTCTTTCATGATCACGACTGTAGCTCATGAATAAAAGCTGAGCGGCCTGACTGCTTAAATTCAAAAGAGACTCACCTGGCAGCCCCAGAAGTTCCTGACCTAAAATTGAGCCCCCAATTACAGCAACCTGACCCAATGTCTGGGTCAAAGCCCGTTGTGAAGCATGGCGTCCAGCAACGTGACCAATTTCATGCCCCACTACAACAGCAAGCTGAGCTTCATTATTAAGATGCGCCATCAAACCCCTGGTTACATAAACATACCCACCCGGCAAAGCAAAGGCATTTACAACCGGGCTGTCCAATACACGAAAAGTAAATTCAGTATTTCTAAACATTTCAGCTGCACCTTCTCTCCGCATATGACTGACTTCCAAGAGCTCTTCGCCCAAATTGACAACATATTCATCCAACTGATCATCATCATATAAACCGTATTGAGAAACGATCTCCTGATCTACCTCCTTACCTATTTGAATCTCCTGTTGCCATGAATAAGCATATGCTCTCTTGTTTCCCGAAACAGGATTTTGCTGCACTACACAAGAAGATGCAAAAACAAATGCAGCCACTAACAAGATTAAATGTGTATAAAAACGTTTCATTATATTCACTTTTCTTAGAATTAGTGTTTTAAGCTACCGATCGATAACCACTTTATCCGATTTTTTGTCGAGCCTAAATAGGTTTTTCAGGTGGCTATAAATTATGAATAAAGCATAAGAATCCATCGCACAGTATCGCCTTAATAGAGTAGGAATAATTTCCTTCTCGTTGGTTGATAAAAGGCCACTTTTCAGGGAAATGTACGAGTTCATGGCAGATTCGCCATCATCAACACTATAAACCGGATCTTGTAATTCAGCGTACGGATTAAAGCCAAATGTGTTCCCCGATATTTTTCCAAAATCCACACTCTTATCATAGATTTTAACCACTTCATTCAGCGGATCTTTAAGGTGATTCATTAAACGGAAAATACTATTTAGCACCTGCTTCAACCCGATACTTCCACTCATAAATCGATTGTAATATCCTTCTCTCACAGATTTACTTAAATCGAATATCCGATGGTGGTTTGTATTACCATTAACATAAAGCAAGTTTTTCAAATCCCGGATTTCCTCTTCATACAGCATTGAATTTCGATTCATCTCCTGTAACAGATATCGAAGTGCTTGCGATTCAAATGGTGAATATTGGATCAAATTCCCGTTGAAAATATCTTTAACCCCTGCGAGCTGATGAATAAAATCAACGTGTGGGTAGCCGCTGGCTTCACTGTCATCCAGCCATTCATGATGCGCAATTTCACCATTCTCATACAATGTATGGCAAGAAAACTGAAAATAGATCGGGTGATAAGCTCCGCCATTTCGATGCATAGGCAGTGCATAAGTTGCCGCTTCAAAATCTATGAAGTGAAGTGGAAATACGAGACTATCCAGTGAAAGTTTTTCCTGTTTAATCCAAACGTCAGGTACAAACTTCTGATTTGTTTTTAAAATTTGCAGATCTCTTCGTTGCTGAATCGCAATTGATGATGGATTCTTCTTCCTTACCTCTTCAAAGTTCTGCGACCCAGGCCGCAACGGGTAATCTTCCTGAAAATAGATCCCGTTTTCTATGAGCTCTTTGTTCCCGTGACCAATCAGTTCAAAAACATGCTCTTCTGGGTACTCTTTCAATCGTCCGGAGAAGTGTTCATTCCAGCAATTCAAAACTCCTTTATCCGCGGGTTTTCTGAACTCGCAGTAGCTACACTCTTGATGAATATTTACACTAAATCGATCCGTATCCTCCCACGATTCTTTATCAATATCTCCCAGAATATCAGACACGCTTTTTTTCGCATAAAACGGATGCGATACAGACTCAGGCAAACTATTGCAGACCTGCCTGGTAGCTTCAGAAGCATCCATTTTTGTAAAAAGAGATTGAAACTCATCCCGGACTATCCTCGGTACTTGATCTGTCTCAACCTTGGAAACTATCTGCATCACTCCATCAATCGAAGCATTATATCGCTTGTCCGGAAAGTAAAGCTCTATATTAATATCTGAGCTTCCAACAGCACGTTTCAATATCTCCAGCCGGTACGCAGCTTTCACTAAATAGCCATTTGTAGTTTTACTTAGCACCGGAACAGTGACCACTCCGTTGTTTATCCGTTTTTTCAGTTTCCCATGAACCTGAACAATCGAAAATCGCGTTCCCTCTTTCACCAGAATTGGAATTCTGGTAATACAGTTTTTATGACGGAGAACTGCTCCACAAATGGTGACGTGCTCAGCTTTTAACCACTCCTTTGTCTCTTGCTCAGCCTTTGAAGTCGAGTCTGACGTAAATTTTAGATTTGAAAATTGAAGAGCTACAGCATTTCTCAACTGCAGTTTATTGCGCTGTTTAAAGGGTAAATAAGGTGAGCGCATGCCACTGCTTTTACTAAAGTGGTGCAATTTCAGAGGGCATGAAATAGCTTTCAGAAAAAGTGAGTCGTTAATCTCTTTTCCATTTGCCATTACGATATAACATTTACTTCCGGTGCCAGCTCAATTCCAAACTTATCCTGCACCGATTCGCGTATATTTAAAGCATGTTGAAAGATCTCTTCTCCTGTCGCACCACCGTGATTGACCAATACTAAAGCCTGATTTTTGTAGGTCCCCACATTGCCAATTTTTTTCCCTTTCCATCCTGCCTGCTCGATCAGCCAGCCTGCAGGAATTTTAATTTTACCACTTCCGGCCTCAAATGATGGGATATTTGGATAATCTGCTTTAAGTTTTTGATAGATCGAACTATCCACGATTGGATTTTTAAAAAAACTGCCGGCATTTCCGATAAGTTCAGGATTTGGAAGCTTTGACTTTCTGATAGCAACCACAGCATCAAAAACATCTCGAATTGAAGGACCCGAAATTTCGTTTGCTCGAAAATACTCTCGCAAAGCATAATATGAGTCCTCTATTTTGTGAGGCTCTTTTTGCAAACATAGAGTCACTTCAGTAATAATAGCTTTCCCTTTCAAACTATTTTTGAAAATGCTGTCTCGATAACCAAAGTTACACTCTTTAATTGAATACTCTCGATACTCACCGGTTTCAGGCAAAAAAGCTTTCAAGCTGTGAAATGTATCGCTCAATTCAACCCCGTACGCACCAATATTCTGGATTGGAGCCGCTCCAACTGTTCCCGGTATGAGTGCTAAATTTTCGATACCGCCCAAACCGTTTTCAACGCAATAAGTAACTAGATCATGCCAGTTGACGCCCGCTCCCACCTTAATCAATACTTCTTCTTCACTTTCACTCACTTTCTCAATACCGGGAATTGAAATTTTCAAAACCGGTTGTCGAAGATCTGATTTTATCAGCACATTGCTGCCCCCTCCTAAAATGACCGGAACATTGTTTAAAAAGAAGCCCTCTTTGAACAGTGTTGAAAGCTGTGATGCATCAGAAATAGTTATAAACTGATCCGCATTAGCCTCTACGCCAAGAGTATTAAATGAGGCTAAATTTACGTTTCTCTGTATCGATGGTTTGTTGATAGAAGTGTTCAATTGAAAATTCGTTTATACTTCTGCCTTAGTCTTTTCGGATGGCATTAATTTTACCCGAAGCTTTTTCACTCTATTATTCTTAACCGAGTGAACTGTCATTTCAAGATTTTTATACATCATGCGCTCCCCAACATTGGGTATTCGCTCTGTTAGGTGATATACCAAACCACCCAGAGTTTCAAATTCATCATCGTCGGATGAAATAGATGTGTTTAAAATTTCGTCGAGATCATCCAGATCGATTTTAGCATCAAAGATGTAGACTCCGTTTTTAAACTTTGTGTAAAGCTTCTCTTCCTGATCATCATACTCATCCCCGATATCCCCGACAATCTCTTCAAGAATATCATCAAGTGTTACAATTCCTTCAGTTCCTCCATATTCATCCACAACAATGGCGATATGCGTCTTCTCATGCTGGAAATCCCTCAACAGATCATCCAACTTCTTTGTGGCGGGAATAAAGAGGGCTTTCCTGGCGATAGTTTTCCAGTTAATCAACTTTTCGCCCATATCCGAATTGATGTAAGGAAGCACATCTTTAGAGTAAATTACACCGGAAATATTGTCCAGGTCATTCTCGAAAAGAGGCATGCGAGAAAGCCCCTTCTCCTGAATCAGCAGAATCACATCTTCAAGTGTGGCATTTACCGGAACAGCAACAATATTTACGCGAGATGTCATAATTTCGCGAACAGTAATATTACCGAACTCAATTACATTTTCAATTATCTCGCGCTCATCCCCTTTCAATGAGCCCTCCTGTTCACTCATCTCAGCCATCGTTTTCAAATCCTGAGCCGTCATTTTATTATTCGGCTTTGGCAGAGTCTTTTCAAGACTCATTGTACTCTCAGCAATGATCTTAGAGACCGGTGTGAACAGTACAAAATGAGCGTAGATAAACCCTACCATTTTGCGACTCACTTTCAGCGGATTGTTGATCGCAATCACTTTCGGAGTGATCTCACTTAAAATCAAAATCATAAATGTCAGAACAATGATCTCAACAGTATAAACGATCACCTCAGAATAGCCGTAGTAGGCTGCAATTTTCCCCGTCATAACCGCCGCCAATACAGAGCTGACAATATTTGCAAAAGTATTGCCAATTAATATAGTGGCAAGAAGCCGGCGTGGCTTCTGCAACATTTTTAAAATTTTTGAATCCTTCGAGCCATGTTCACCTTCAGGTTTCAGCTGCTCTATTTGATTAACCAAAGAGAAAAAGGCTACTTCAGAGCCTGAATAAAGTGCACTGAGCAGTAACCCGACAATCATCAGGGTAAACTCGATGGATAATTCAGTAAAGTTCAGATACTCCAAATGTTGTCCTGCATTAAGTAAAATCTGATTGGAAATAAATTGTACCGGATGACTGGGAGGTTCGTCGATCGTTTCCAAAAAACAGTACTTAATTAGTGATTAGTTGATATCAATAAAAACAATATGAATAAAAAAAGGTGATGATCAAAAAGATCATCACCTCAAAAGTACGAAATGTT
>CAZHUP010000071.1:9951-12738 GCA_964535495.1 uncultured Rhodohalobacter sp. | reverse complement strand
TGAAATCTATTCCGGGAACCACGTTGCCTACATGAAACGCCACCTGTTCTGTTTCTGCGAAGAAATTATCCGGATTTCGGTTCAGCGTCATTTTTCCAATGGGTGTGACGGGCACCTCTTCTTCAGGAATGATTTTGGTGGCATCCAGAATATCAAAATCAAAAGAGTGTTCATCCTCCTCCTCCACAACCTGTATTCCCAGTTCAAACTCAGGATAGTCTCCATTTTCGATCGCTTCCCAGAGATCCATCCGGCTGAAATCGGGATTCTTTCCGGCCAGTTTCTGGCTCTCATCCCATACCAGCGAATGAACACCGAGCGTGGGTTTCCAGTGAAATTTCACAAACCGGGATTTTCCGTCGGCATCTATCAACCGGAACGTATGGACTCCAAACGCTTCCATCATTCGTAAGCTGCGGGGCAGGGCGCGGTCAGACAATACCCACATCAGCGTGTGAGTTGTTTCCGGAGTGAGTGAGGCAAAGTCCCAGAATGTATCGTGTGCAGCTGAAGCCTGGGGTATCTCATTATCCGGTTCGGGTTTGATGGCGTGAACCAGGTCGGGAAACTTTATCGCATCCTGGATAAAGAAAACAGGCACGTTGTTGCCAACCAGGTCAAAATTGCCCTCTTCCGTGTAAAACTTCGTGGCAAAACCCCGGATATCGCGTACCGTATCCGCAGAACCGCGGGAGCCTACGACTGTTGAAATTCGCAGAAACAGGGGTGTCTTTTTGGATGGATCCTGCAGAAAACCGGCCTTGCTGAATTTCGCCGCATTTTCATAGGGCTGAAAAAATCCATGAGCGGCTGATCCCCTGGCGTGCACCACTCGTTCGGGAATTCTTTCATGATCGAAGTGGGTCATTTTTTCACGGAAATGAAAATCCTCCATGATTGTTGGCCCGCGGACACCGGCTTTCAGGGAGTCATCGGTATGATTGATTCTCAATCCCTGTTCTGACGTCAGATAAGCATCATCAGATGACTCCCGATATTGTTCCAAATCCTCATTTTTTGTATTCTCGTCAACTTTTCTCCTGTCGTTTTTTTTATCGTCTGATAATGCCATGGTTTTCCCTCAATTTAAATTAGCTTCTTACATTTAAGATATACCAGCCGGTGTGGCAGAGTTGAATAAAAAGATATCCTTACATTTTTCGATATATATTAATCTCAAAATGAAGGATATCTGTCGTTTTCGATGTGGATTACTTGGGCTGCTTGCCTCCTTAATAAAATAGATTTAAGTCTACTTGTATTAGGGAACAGTCTTCAACCTGAGTTCGGGAAAAAGCATTGAAATTTGAGCCAAAAAATCCCCCTTTTTACCAAAGTGGGGAGGCTCTCACTTAAACTCTTAAATCGAACTCACTTTATTTATTTAGCCATTGAGTGCCGCTGACTCTTAACTCCATAATGGCTGTATACAGAATCAACAAACTCGTTATCGGCTGTCATTGGCCAGTTGTCTTCGTCAAAGCTGGGTGCATTTTCCAGTTTCTCTTTATTAATATCCAGACGTAT
Source organism: uncultured Rhodohalobacter sp. (assembly GCA_964535495.1). Lineage (GTDB taxonomy): Bacteria > Bacteroidota > Rhodothermia > Balneolales > Balneolaceae > Rhodohalobacter. The sequence continues at coordinate 11,211 of CAZHUP010000071.1, read as the reverse complement.
TGAATCATCTTTATCTGAAAACTGAAAGGCTTCGAGTGGCATAGCAAATAACTTGTTGCCAATACCCAAAAAGCCCCCAAATGATATTACAGCATATACAACTTCTGCGTTGTTTGGATCGATCATTAAGTCTTTGATGTCACCTATATTTTCATTTTTTAGATTGTGAACAGTTTGTCCGGTAATTGTGGAAGAGGATAAAATTCTTGATTTCATAATTTTTACTTTTTTTGATATTAGTGGTTTTTGTGATTTGTGTGTTGTTGTTTACAACACTCTTGTCGAGTCCATTAGAGATGAAAATATTTCTATTTAAGACTGCAGAACGGGAAGGTCGTTTCACTTCGAAAAAATTGTCTTTTTATTGCCACGAGGGCTTAAAATCACGAAGTGTTTTATTTAATCTGACCCTTCAACCTTTACAATTTTATTATATACTCCCATCAATAAAATAGGAGCGGCCCATTGTCCCACAAACAGGGAAAGGTTGTTTTTTTGCATTAGCTTAAGGGTTAGTGAGACACCCATTACACCAAATGCGGTCCACAGATAAGCATCTGATGGAATTTCTGCAGTATAATCTTCAATCTCTTTTGCTATTTTTCCTTCATCTTTATTCTTTGCCATAATCTTGATTTTTATTTATTTGGGTTATGTTTATTCGATTTACTGATGTTTTATTCCCCTAAGATTCAGGGAGTGGTAGCGGTTATCATTTCACGGCATATATTTGCACATTCAAAGCAGGCATCTGCACATTTCTGGCAATGATCCATACTCTTATGCTGCCTACATTCTTCTCCACAAGCTTCGCATATCTCGGCACAGATAAGACATATACGGTCTGAAAATTCAGATCCCCGGGCCATAAACTTGGCAGCCAGATGGCATATATCTGCACAATCCTGGTCGAGCTGAATACATCTGGACAGCATGTTAATATTATCTTCTTGCAGACAAGCTGAAGCGCAATGTGAACTAACAACTGCACACTTATTACACGCTTCTATACATTCCTGATATTTATTGTATGACATACATTACTCTCTTTACAATGCTATTACCCTTTTACTTTTGCGTTATTCATTTTATGAAAATAAGTTGGGTATAGGTTTATATGCTTCTAAGTATTTATTACAGATTTACTTTACAAAAGACTATCTAAGAGGATTCTACAAAAACAGGGGTTTCATTTAAGATCAGGGCCAGAGAGAGAATGGGCTCGTAGCATACAATCTATACGTAGGAGTTGCAGCCAAA
>CAZHUP010000071.1:8635-9851 GCA_964535495.1 uncultured Rhodohalobacter sp. | reverse complement strand
TTGCAGCCAAAAAAATCGAGACAGGCGGCAAATACCAAAAAACATCGGACAATAGAATTGTTACAGGGTTGAGTTATACTGATCCGGTGTATTATGTAGTAAATATGAAATGTTATCTGATCTTCTTACAAAGAAAGCAACTGTTTATCGTCGTAACTTTTGGGTCATGGATTTATTTGCAATGAATGGCAATAATTATCGCCTTTCTCAATAGGTCCTTCCAGGTATTGTAGTATAGAAACGGATCTCGAAGAACAACAGTGTCAGAGAAATGTGACCGGTATGCAAGCAAAGAAATTACCTTTTTTACTGTTTCGGGTAATGGAGTAATGGCTACTGGTTATATAACATCCGTTTTTTTACATACTGCGTCTTCAACACGGGCTTGCCCACCAGCAGTGAAATAGTTGACAAAGATCGATTCAAGCATTTTGCCCTAACTGTGAGTTCTGCTGTATCAGGCCGTCCTTATTCCAAAATTGGGAGAGACCACAGGCTAATAATAGATAAGACAGAGGAATGAAAAAGTTTTTTGCAGAGTATAAAACGCCGCTTTATGGTGGGGTGTTAACTGCGGTATTTTCTGGTACTGCCGTTTACCTGCTCGGAAGTCTTTCAGGTTTCGAGGCCATAAAGCTAATTGAGACAACAATTCCTCGAATTAGTACACTTTTCAATACTATAATTCTTGCCTCAGCTACAATTCTTGCTCTGATTCTAACCTTGCTGGCCATCAGTTCCGGAAGTGATTCTAAATTGAAAAAATACCACTATAAACAAGTATTAAGCCTGGCCAAATTTGCCTCTCTCCTCTTTATTGTAACTCTGGTATTCTTTCAATTTCTTAACATCCCATTTGTAGAGGCGGAAAATATCCCTTCATCATGGTATAGCAATATATATTGGGTGATATTATTTGTCTCCTCGCTATTGAGCGGCATGATGGTGGCAGTAATCTTAATGCTATACAAGATCATACATAATATTATACTAATCGTGGGATTTGGAGAGGAGCACGAGCTTATTGATAATGATGAAGTGGATAATAAAGAAGATATGGAACAAGCAGAAGATGATGTCCGGAAACAGGGTGCATAGAGTGAAAAATTGCAGATTAAATGCTGCTTGACCACTACGTTCTTCTTGATACCATCTTCGAATATACTTACTCAGGCATATTTAACCGATTTTCTGCATAGGCTTCGGTAGCGCGGTT
>CAZHUP010000071.1:0-8535 GCA_964535495.1 uncultured Rhodohalobacter sp. | reverse complement strand
TGATTGCTAATGAAATGTAGAAAGTTTAGGGTAGACTGACCCTTACATATTTACTTGAAAATGTACAGTGTTTATGGCAACTGCCAAGGTGAAGTTTCTTAAATAGTCTCTCCGATTAGCAATTCTCAAATAGCATGGACAGTGACCCGGGAGGAGTTTAAACATTCGTCAACACAGTATCTTAAAAACTCAATTGCACGAAATGATTTTTGGGAGGATTAGCCATCTCTTGCAAGCGTCACATTTCGCTTATTAGACTTTTGAAATATTCATCCGGCAGCAAAAACTCTGAGCCATCACATAGGTTATCCTTTTATCACTGCCAGGGGCTTTAGTTTGATCTCAATATCCACCAGATCGGTTTGATAGTCCATCACCTCTTGAATGTCTTTGTAAGAGCCGGGGGCTTCGTCCAGATCATTTTCAGATCTAATAGCGTGCAGAACTCCCATCTCTTCAAGCATCTCGGTTTCGCTCTCTACGCTCAGCGTTTTTTTAGCCTTTGTTCGGCTCATCACCCTTCCGGCACCATGCGAGCACGATTCAAATGATTCAGCGTTACCCTTCCCCTTAACTATGTATGAGTATGCTCCCTGCGAACCGGGAATCATCCCCAATTCTCCATCTCGCGCTCTCGTTGCTCCTTTTCGATGTATAATTACATCTTCGCCAAAATGTTTTTCCCTGGATGCAAAGTTATGCGGTTTATTTATGAAATCAGAAAATTCAATCGTATTGATAACATCAGTAAAAGCACTCTTCACCCGCTCCATCATTAACTTTCTGTTATTCAGGGCAAACTCAATACAGTAATTCATTTCGTTCAGGTAGCTGGTAAACTCATCGGTACCAGCCGGGAAGAATGAAAGGTCTTTCGGTATATCAACGGACATTAACTCATTCTTCTCTTTTGCCTTCTTGTTGTAGTGCTTTGCCACGGTGTACCCAATATTACGGGATCCCGAATGTATCATGATCCAGATAAAACCGTCTGAACCTTTCTGAATCTCGATGAAGTGGTTTCCACCTCCCAGCGTACCAACCTGATGCATAGCGCTTTCGTACTCTTGTTCAACAATCGGCAAAATCTCATCACTTTTTGGCATCCATTTCTCATCTTGCTTGCTATCATGATGTTTATGGCCAACCGGAACGGTTTTGCGAATTATGCCCATTACTTTTTTAAGTCTTTCAGTATCAATTTCTTTCAGGCTGGTTCGCAATGAGCACATACCACAACCAATATCCACGCCTACTGCGTTAGGTATTATCTCTTTTTTAGTTGCCAGAACACCCCCAATAGGCATGCCGTATCCTTGGTGAGAGTCCGGCATAATTGCAATGTGTTTAAAGGCAAAGGGTAGGTTTGCTAAATTTTTCGCTTGCTCTAAAGCCCCTTCTTCAATGTCTTCAAGCCAAAGTTTAATTGGTACTCTCTCTGTCGTGATTACCTTTTCCATAATAAAAACCAGAATTAAAATGCTGATAAAGATATCTGCTTGCGATGTTTTTTATCAATTACCTTCCACCGTTATTAAACTCTACTTTACTTGAAACCCATTTTACCTCCTCCTCAATTACAGTTTGCCTTCTCGCATTCAAGACAACATCATTGTCGGCTTGATTCTATAACAACAATCCAAACTCTAAAAATCCATGTAAGGTAGAGCATCCATTTTGGAGCTTTAGAGAATTAATTGATTCCGAAGCTGAATTGCCAAACCTCTCTGTTTCGAGTCATAAAACTGGTATAAATAGAATCCGCTTAAATTCATATCTAAGATATTTATCCACGGCCTAAACCTTTTTCCATAAGGTCGACTTCAGCTTAAGCCGGAACTTTTCTTGAATTATTCAATATTTAAAGTAGTCGAACAGGTTACACCCCAAGAACCTGGCAAGATTTATTAGGGAATACGTAAATTAGATTAGAATTTCTTAACTTAACAGACGTTTACCATAATAAAACCCTCCTGTATTGAATTTAATAGATCAAACATATTGGGTTTGGGATGTAGAAGATCAAGAGATTAGTTTTGATAAGAGTTTTCTAAATCAATTTGGGCTTACTGAAACTGAAGCTTTAAAACCCCTTCAATTTTGGGAAAACCTTATAATAGGAGGCGATTACACTCTTTTTTTAAAAGAGATAAAAGATCTTTTACGAGTACCAGACAAATCCTCATTCTCAATTCAGACCGGCCTTAAATGTAGGACAGATGATTTCAGCAGTGCAGAAATCACGGGTGAGTTGCATAGTCCAAAACGGATTGCAGGGCAAATCAAGCTGCTTAACCAAAAACCGTTTGAAGATGATTCTTACCTGATGAAGCTGCTAATGGATCATCTTCCGCACAGCATATTTTTTAAAGATGAGCAAAGCCGGTTTCTGCGAATCAACAAAACCTGTGCTAAAAAGTTTGGACTTAATAAACCTGTGGATGCCATCGGTAAAACAGATTTCGATTTTTTTGAAGATGAGCACGCCAGGTCGGCAATGAATGACGAAAACGAGATTATTAAGAGCGGCAATCCCATTTTCGACAAAGAGGAAAAAGAGGTGTTTTCTGATGAGAAGCAAAGCGTAAGGTGGACATCAACCTCAAAGTTCCCAATGTATAACCGTGAAGGGGAGATTATCGGCACGTTTGGAATCACAAAAGATATCACAGAGAAGAAAAATCAGCAGGATGAACTAAGAGAGACAATTGATATCATTAGTCACCAAAACAGCCGTTTTCAGAATTTTGCTCATATAGTTTCACACAACCTGCGAAACCATGCCGGTAATATTACCATGATTCTCTCTTTGATTGAAACAGCCGACTCGGATCAGGAGCTGAACGATTTCCTGGAATATCTGAGTACCGCTTCAGACCGGCTCAATGAAACCATTCAGGATTTAAACAATATTGTAGACGCACAGTACAATACAAATTTAGAGATCAAGCCAATTAACCTTTTCAAAAATCTCCAGGATGTAAAGGATATTCTCTCATCCGAGATCATGATTCACAACGCAGAGTTTATAGAGTCTGTCCCTAAAGATTTGGTGATAGAGTATAACCCGGCCTATCTGGAGAGTATACTGCTTAACTTAATCTCCAACGCTATTAAATACAGACACCCCGACCGAAAACCTGAAATAGAGATTGCAGTAAATAAGAATGGGAAAGAGACTATTCTAACAATCTCTGACAACGGAATAGGATTGGACCTCGAAAAGCATGGAACCGATCTTTTTGGCATGTATAAGACCTTTCATTCCAATAAAAACGCCAAGGGGATTGGCCTTTACATTACCAAGAATCAGGTTGAAAGTCTTGGCGGCCGGATTGAAGTTGAAAGTGAACCGGGCAAAGGAAGCCGCTTTACTATTTTTTTTGACTCATAATTCACATTTTTTCCGGAGATATGCGTTAACTTAAACGTAACAGCCTTTTCAATACCATACGGATATCCTTGCCATGTACCGGAATACAGATCATAACCTTACACCTATCTACAAAAAATGGCAGTTCTATCTCTACCTGCTATTGGGCGTTGCAGCAACTCTTATTTTGCTGTTCTTGCTATCACTGATATCACTCCGGTGGGTAAATCCATCAGCAACAAGTTTTACATTACGGGAAAACTGGACGGAACTTGAGGCCGAGCGCTACAATCTAAGAGATTATTGGGTAATTGGTGATGAGATTCCCGAACAAATGAAGTGGGCGGTAGTTGCATCCGAAGATCAGCTGTTTTGGGAACACCGAGGATTTGATATGGAGTCAATTCGAGAGGCTTGGGAAGAGAGACAAAGCGGTGAGCGATCCCGCGGGGCCAGCACTATTTCCCAACAGGTTGCCAAAAACCTCTACCTTTCACCGGCTCAGTCATTTTTCCGGAAAGGTCTTGAAGCCGGAATCACTGTTCTTATAGAGTTCTTTTGGCCTAAAGAACGAATATTAGAAGTCTACCTGAACATAGCCGAATTTGGTCCCGGTGTTTTTGGAATCGGTAAAGCTGCCGATCAATTCTGGGGAATCAGCAGCTCGGAACTTACGCCTGAAATGGCTTCCCGACTTGCCGCCGTACTTCCAAGTCCAAAACGGATGAGAGTTGAGCCGCCTTCACCCTTCGCAGAGGAAAGAAGTTTATGGATATTGCGACAAATGACGCAATTGAGCGGTATTGCTTACTATCAACCCCAAGAACCGGATGAGATTCCGGCCGAATTTGATGATACCGACCCTTTCCTGTTACGGGCTGAATTTGACATAGACCAATACCTAACTTCAGAAGAGAGAGACACAACCTCAACGGATAGCAGTGATATCATGGAAAAAGATGATGATCAGGAACTTATAGAGATAGATTTGCCCGATTCACTGATTCAGATACCCGAACCTGACACCACCGCAGCTATTCCCGATTCTATAAATCTATTTTAAAATTTCTACAACCGTATTCGCGTCACAATCAGTGCAAACTATCTTTTCGTTGATAGAGAGATCCGTAATCATTAAATCTCCACAACAGCCAACATCTCTGAGAAGAGTATTTACGTACAGCGTGTCCGGCGAAAGATCTCCCAAAGTAAGCTGTATGATATCTGAACCTGTACCATAAATTATAGCAACATATTTATCCGTCAATGTACTATCTGCAGTTACAAAATATTCCATGCCCGTTTCTATACTTTCTGCAGATAAATCATCGACTGAATAGGGTGGTGCCTCTCCAAACAGTAAATTTTCACCTGTTTCAGCATCCAGATACTCTAATCCGATCGTAAACATCGGAGCATCACAAATTACTCCTGAGCAACTTTCATCTTCCAAATCTTCACACGATAAAAAAAGCGAGAGTGATAGTATTAGAATCGAAATAAAATACACATACTTCATAACAGCCCAGTCAAATCAAAGAAAATAACATTCATCTACCAGCCAATGTAAGTTAATTCTCCAGCAAGCGCCGGTTTCTGGAAATAACGGATTTAGACCTGTCCTTAAGCAGGTCGGTGGCATCCATCAGCATCTGTTCATTTCCCGGAAATGGAACCGCGCGGCCACCAATGATTTTAGCCGTCTCTTCAGAAAGTGCGTTTCTGTTTCCTGTAAACTCGCCGTAACGATGTTGAAACACAGCCTCTACCGATGCCGATTCTGTACGCAGCAGCTGATCTGTTCGCAGATCATATATATCCAGTGACCCGGCAACAAATGCTGTTTTATTCTGTTCCGATTCAGTTATTTCTGCCGTTACCGTTACCATATTAGGCACACGGATATCTGTACCGGTTGAATCCTTTTTCACGTTTCCATCTCCATCCAGTTCATATCTCAATCCATCCTGAATTTCTCTGCTTTCAGAATAGATTTTCCGTTCAACGGTTTCGGGTGAAAAAGCGATTTCAGTTATGTTGAGCACCAGAAAGTAGTCGTATTCAATATTTTCATTCTCGTAGGTATCGAAATTTAGCCAGTGGGTATTCAGGTCTTTCAGTGTTGTCTTTTTCATCTCCACATCGAAAAATTCAGGCAACACCATTCCGGAGTTATTTTCAATAAAGTAGAGTGCATTGTTTATCCCAAGCTGATGGCTCTCATATAGTTTTTGATCAACGTCTTCGAAACCGGGATAGATCTGTGCGGCTCTATTAAATTCGTTGTAGGCCCTCCGTGCACTCATTTTATCCCCGCGATCCAGGTAGTCCACCCCTCGTTTATAGGAGACCTCTGCTGCAGCCATTTTTGACTCTATTATCTCACTATCATAATTGTAGAAAGTGAACTCATTCCGGATTTGAGATGGTAACCTTCGAATTTTGTTTTGTCTCCAGTTCAGCTGTTCGTACAGCTCATAAATTTCGACCCAGCTCTCTTCCCGACCCTCCAGCTCCAGGAACTCAATTCGCTCTTTGTCGAACATATTGGCCAGCTCATAAGCCTCTTTTAAAACACCCAGTTCTTTCGAGTTATTGGGCTTTTTCATCAGTTTTTCAGTTGCGCGATCAATCGCACGGTCGTACTGACCACGTTCCAGCATCTTTTGTGAAGATGTGCAAGAGATGATCAAAAATGAGAGTATCAGCAAGTAACTTAATTTTTTCATAAAAACCGTCTTAGATATTGTTTGAGCTCAGGTTACTAAAAACACCTGTAATTGCCAATATTTTGATAATTGTGAGGGCAATTATGTTCCCCTGTTAAAACAGTTTAATCTCACTTTTTTTCCGCCCCAATCATCTTGTATATTTGTTTAAAACAAACTCATGATGCAAGATAAGGTTCAGCTTTCAGTTATTCTTACCACACATGCCCGGAAGGTGCATTTTAAAGACCTTCTCACCAAAACAACCGAGTTTAGCATACCCGGTATTGAGATTATTGTCATCAATGATGCAGCGGATATTGAAACATCTCAGTTTATACACCAGACGCTGAATACCGCAAACAGCGACAGAGTTTATCTTTTCGAGCATGAATCTTACATCGGCCGCGGAAACTCTCTTAACGAAGGCCTTATTCAATCTACAGCTCCTTTAATCTGGGCGCCGCTACAGGCCGACCGATTAAATGAGTCTCTTCTATCGGAAGCCATCCGGAAGTTCAAATCTGATCCGGCAGGTATCTGGGTTTTGGATTACGCTTTGCCACAATCGCCCGAAGAGTGGATTAAAGGCGCAACTGAGGGTGATCTTCCATCTGACAGCTGCCTGATCTGGAACCGAAGTGTATTGAAAAATTCTGAACTCTTTTTCAATCCCCATCTTCAAAACTTACATGGCGCTGAACTTGCCTTGAGATTGTATCAACACAATGCATGGCATCAAACTGATCCATTTTTTGTAGCCTCAGAAAATCAGCCTGTTCACGCTTCCTCTTCTGACATTCGTGAATTTCTGTTTTCCGCCATGCGCATAGCAGACGGCGAAGAAGAGAAACAGTTACTGTTAAATCATCTGAAAAACATAAAATCGGATGAAAATATCGCGCAAACTGAAGATGACCTTTTGGTGAACGCACGTCAACTGCTTATGCAGGGAGATGCTAATAAAGCTCTCAAAATCGTAAACAAACTCTTGAAAAAAGAGCCCGATCACTACGAAGCCCTCCGACTGAAAATTCAATCTCTTGAAAAACTGCGCAGACACGTTGAGGCGTCTGAATTAAAGCACTCCCTTCATCAGCTGGAGAAGCGACCTCGACCTCAATCAGAGTTGTTCAAAGATGAAGCTGAAAAAAGTGAACCCCAAAAGCCAATAAATATATCGCTGAGTATTGTCATCCCAACAACCGGGAGGGGAAAGGGATTGCTGGAAAATACGTTGATTCACCTTGACCAAATTACAGACCCGGCATCAACGGAGCTGATTGTTATCGACAATGCCAGCATTGACGATACTTTTGAGTATCTCCATCAGCTTGAAAAAGAGAACTTTCTCAATATTAATGTAATCACAAACCCTCATAATCGCGGGTTTGGAGCATCTGTTAATCAAGGGATGGAAGCTGCCCTGGGTGAAAACATTCTGGTTATGCATAATGACCTGCTTCCAGATGAAAACTGCCTTGCCGAACTGACAAAGGTTTTTAAAATGCATGAGGATGCAGGCTTGGTGGCTCCTGTTGTTTATTCAGGCGAAAGTGCTTCAGATCTTCCGGAAGATGATATTTCTGATGCCGATGTGGTAGAGAGTTGTTGCTTTATGGTTCAAAATCAGTCGGGTATTCGGTTTGACGAAGAGTACAAACTCTGTCACTTCGATATGGAAGATTTCTGCTTTCAGATACTGGATTCCGGCAAAAAAATCTATGTTGCCAATCGAGCAACTGCTTCTCATCAAAATGGTAAAACTCTTGACATGATGGGGATTGCGCTCGTGCCACATCTTAAATGGCAAAACAGAAAACGATACTTTGAGAAATGGGATGGAGAACCTCAGTTTTCAATGCCAAACCAGGGACCGCACCCCGACCGGTTCGAACTTCTGGGCATGCCGGAAAATCCGCTTGAAGCCGAGTCTGAGTGGATCCATATCGTGCAGGACTATCTGACTGATGAGGTCAAAACCGAAATTTTACGGACTGAGTGGAATCAACGTGAGTTGATGACTATCGTATCAGTACTTCTTATTGCCGATGAACGGGAACTGCTGCGCACTCTCGAAGACAGGCTCGATGAACTTGATCTGGCACCTGCACTTTTAATCCTTTTTGTGCACTACTACTTTGAAAAAAATATCTATTCCCGCTGTAAGCACTATCTCAACAAGGCCGGAAATTCACACCCTGTATTTGATCTGTTCCGGTTAAAAATTCATGTAGCTGATAAAGAGACCGATGAAGCAGCCCCAATCCTAACTAAAATGCTGGATCGATACCCTGCAAGTCCCGATCTTTTCTATCTGGCCGGTGAGCTATACACTCAAACCGGTGACAACGAGGAGGCGGAATCTTTCCGTACCATGGCAGCTCAACTTGATCCGTTTCGATTTTCTCAAGAAGAAGATACCATCGAGTTTACGCTGTAGGTGAGTTTGAT
>CAZHUP010000070.1:0-12757 GCA_964535495.1 uncultured Rhodohalobacter sp. | reverse complement strand
GATGAAACAGAAATCGGTTATCAAAAAATTGACTGGATCAAACAAAACGGTGAAGAAGTCGAGTTCACAGTAAAAGGCACTATTATGGAAGTTCACCTGAACGAGCCGATTGCACCTGGCGAAAGTGTTGTCTTTGAAATGGAGCACGAAGCACAGGTTCCGCTTCAAACCCGTAGATCGGGACGTGATAATGCAGAAGGTGTACGATATTCCATGGCTCAGTGGTTCCCTAAAATTGCTGCTTATGACGAAATGGGCTGGCATCCAAATCCCTATATCGGAAGAGAGTTTTTTGCACCTTTCGGAACATTTGATATTAAGATTCATATAGACCGCGACTATGTTGTGGCTTCTGGTTCTATCCTGCAAAATCCCGAAGAAGTTGGGTATGGATACGAAACTGCCGACATGCAGGTAAACCGTCCGGACGGTGAAAAACTGACCTGGCATTTTCGGGCCGAAGATGTTCACGATGTAATGTGGGCAGCCGATCCTGACTATACCCACACAACAGCACAAGTACCAAATGGGCCACTCCTGAGATTTTTCTACCAAACTGATCCTGTTGCAAAAAACGCTCCTCAAGAACGCCAAAGTGAGCTATTAGCTAATTGGGAAGCACTTCCGGAGTATACCGTAAAGGGTTTTCAATACATGATCGAGAATTACGGAGACTACCCCTATGATGAATATATTGTGATCCAGGGTGGCGATGGCGGAATGGAGTACACCATGGGTACGCTGATTACCGGTAACAGAAATCTCCAGAGCCTGGTTGGGGTAACCGTTCATGAATTTGTGCACGCATGGTATGAGGGCGTGGTGGCAACCAACGAAACCCGTGACCAATGGATTGACGAAGGATTTACAAGTTACGCTTCAGCCTTTATCATGAATCACCTGTTTAATGACGGGGAAGGTGATCCGATGCTCTCCAGATACAACGGTTACGTACGAATGGCGCAATCGGGCATGGAAGAGCCGATGCACCTGCATGCAGATCACTACGTTACCAATGCCGCATACGGAATGGCTAGCTATACTAAAGGTGCCATCTTTCTGCATCAACTGGGCTATGTTATTGGAGATGACGTTTTAAAGCGCACGCTTAACCGTTTTTATGAAGAGTGGAAGTTTAAGCACCCAACCGGGTACGATTTTATCCGCATTGCCGAGCGTGAAAGCGACATGGTTTTGGACTGGTATTACGAATACTGGGTCGAAACAACCCACACCATAGATTACGCCGTTGATTCCGTAACTGAGAACGACGGAATAACAGTTGCTACACTGGCCAAGAATGGCGTAATGCCGATGCCGCTTGATGTTGAAGTTGAATTTACTGACGGTTCGATAAAACACTACTACATCCCATTGAGAATAATGTGGGGGCAGAAAGAGAGTGAGTTTCCGGAAGTAGAGCGTGAAGTAGCTGAAGACTGGCCGTGGGTTTTTCCAGAATATGAACTCACCATTGATCGCCCCATCAACGATATTCAACGCATTGAGATTGACCCTTCCCTGAGAATGGCAGATGTCAACCGTACAAATAACGTTTGGGAAATGAACAGCAATAACTAATGCCCGAGGCTCCCTCGATGGAGCACGGTCCCAATACATCAGGATAAGAGGGGATCTTTCTTCACTGAAGGGTTGCCTCTTAATTTTTATCCCGATCTCATTCAACAATAGATTATACACCATAACCTTTAAGTAAAAGATTATAACTGTCCGACCCGGACAAAATCATTATGTCTAACAAAACAGAAGACTACGGTAAAAAATCAGTTGATGCTCATAAAAAGTATGGTGGTAAAGTTGCCATACACTCTAAAATGCCGCTTGACACCCAGGAAGACTTAAGCATTGCCTACACTCCCGGCGTGGCCCAGCCTTGCCTGGATATTTCAGAAAATATTGAATTGGCCTACGATTACACATCCAAGCAAAACACCGTAGCTGTGGTAAGTGATGGATCAGCAGTTTTGGGGCTCGGCAATATTGGCCCGGAGGCATCCATGCCGGTAATGGAAGGCAAAGCGGTTCTCTTTAAAAAATTTGCCGATGTTGATGCTGTACCTATTGTTCTCTCATCACAAGGTACAGAAGAGATTATTACAGCAGTTAAGATGATTGCACCCACCTTTGGCGGAATCAACCTCGAAGATATCTCAGCTCCGCGCTGCTTCGAAATAGAGAAACGTCTTAAAGAAGAGCTGGATATTCCGGTCATGCACGATGATCAGCATGGAACTGCAGTAGTTACACTCGCCGGAATGATTAACGCGCTAAAGGTGACCGGTAAAAAGTTTGAGGATTTGAAAGTAGTAATCAACGGCGCCGGAGCCGCGGGTATGGCTATTATACATCTGCTACGGGAAGTTGGCGTAAAGCAGATTATCATGTGCGACAGCCGGGGTATTATTTTTAGAGATCGGGGAGATTTGACAAGTGTAAAAGAGGAAGTGGCAAAAATCACCAACGAAAATCAAATCCAAGGCAATTTAAGTGATGCCGTAAAAGACGCTGATGTATTTATCGGTGTGTCTGTGCCCGGAGTTCTATCACCGGAAATGGTAAGAACGATGAATGATAATCCAATCATTTTTGCAATGGCCAACCCGATTCCGGAAATCATGCCTGCAGAAGCAACTCAAGCCGGTGCGAGAATCATTGCAACAGGACGCTCAGACTTTCCCAACCAGATCAACAATGTACTTGCATTCCCGGGGATTTTCAGAGGACTGCTTGATGCAAGAGCTTCAAAACTGACCAACAAAATGTACATCGCCGCAGCTCACGCTATCGCTGATGTAGTAAAAGAGCCGAATGAAGATAAAATCATTCCGGGACCTTTTGATGATGGAGTTGCTGAAGCTGTTGCAGAAGCTGTGAGAAGTACTGCTGTGAGTGAATAATTCTTTCGGCTGTATATGGTAAAACTACAAAGGCAGAGTGTAATGCTCTGCCTTATCTATTTCATTAAATTTTTCGTAAAACACTCATGGCACGACTCTAAGTAATGCCACGAGTTTTAATTAAGAATATCAAGCCTTGACTACTTCTTGAACATCGTGCTGAAGACAAAAAAGATATTCTCTTTTCTCTCTAACAAACGACGTTTGAAATATGGAAACCACATGGTACCATATGGTACGTAAACCCGAGTGTTGTACCCATCTTTGGTGAGTTTTTCCATGGTTTCTTCCCGAAGACCGTAAAGCATTTGAATTTCATAACGCGCTTTGCCAATATTTTTCTCATCGGTGTAACGTTTTACCCATTCAACAAGCTCATCGTCGTGGGTAGCAATTCGCGGAAAGGTAGTTTTTTCCAGGAGTACTTTTGTATACTCTTTAAAAGCTTCACGAATAGCCGGCATATTCTGAAGTGCCACCCTCTCCGGTTCGCCATAAGCACCTTTGCAAAGCCGCACATCAGCGCCCAGTTCGGCAAGATCGTCTATATCCTCTTTAGTCCTGTGGAGATACGCCTGCACAACAATACCCACATGTTTTCCATATTTTTTGAAAGCCTCTTTAAAGATATCAATCGTCTGCTGTGTATAGTCCGATCCTTCCATATCGATCCGAACGAAAGAGTCCAGTCTCTTAGCCTCATCCAGCAACGTATAAAGATTATCCCTACAGTAATTACTATCGATATCCAGCCCAAGCATGGTAAGCTTGATCGAAATCGTACTTTTCAATCCTGCATCATGTATATCATTTAAAAGCCGGATATACTCTTTCACGGTATCATCTGCCGTGGTTTTCTTTTTTACGTTCTCACCGAGAAGATCGAGCGTAACCTTAATTCCTTTCTTGTTGAGCGCCACAATTTTGGGCACTGCAGATTCGAACGTCTCGCCGGCAACAAATCGCTTAGCTAATACAAAGGGTAATTTCATGTCATTTTATTTTGGTAGAAAATCGGCTCACATAATAACGAAAACATAAATCACAAACATCAGGCAAACCCTGATCGGCTAATCTTTTTCTATCACTTTGAAACATCATCAATTCCTATTTCGTAACAAAAACTAACATTGAATTTAAATCAAGAAACAATGAAGAACTTTATATCCCTCGATCAAGAACAACTCTATTTAACTAAGCTTACAATCAGTTCTATTCTTCTTTATCTGCTGATTCTCATAACTTTTTAAACGGACAATCATATGACGCAAAAAAAAATCACACAGCTTTTACTGACTCTTCTCCTGTTTCTGTCCTTTTCACTATCTATCGCTTTCGGCCAGAGTGAAAAGGATGCATACAGAGTTGAAATTTTCACTTCATCCGATGCACCGGAACTTGACATATCCACTACAGGTGGTTCCATATCCGTATTTGGTCATGACCAAAATGAAGTTAAAGTCGTTATGTACGTCAGACGTGGCGGCAGCTACCTGCAACCTTCCGATCATGATCTATCCGATTTTGAAATAGACATTTCTCAATCCGGTAATCGGATTACAGCCTCAGCTAAACGTGAAAGTGGCATTACCGGATTTTTCAGAGGAACTCCCATCTCCATTTCATTTGAGGTATATGCACCTGCTGGCTCATCAGTTGAAGGGAGTACCAGCGGGGGAAGCCTGTTGGTAGAAAATATTCATAACAATATAAACATGAGAACAAGTGGTGGAAGTGTGACGGCAAAAGATCTTTCCGGCAATATTGCACTTCGCACATCCGGTGGCAATATATCGCTAGAAAACCTAAACGGTATTATATCGGCAAGAACCAGTGGCGGTACTTTAAATATCAATAAGGTTTTTGGAACTGCTGAACTGTCGACTTCCGGAGGATCCATTCGGATCAGCGAAAGTGGGGGAAAACTATCTGCACGTACAAGCGGAGGTTCTATACGAGCCGACTTTGTAGAATTCTCGGATGATATTGAACTACGAACAAGTGGCGGTAATATTAATATAACCCTGCCCTCAACAGATCATTTCAATCTGGAATTGAGTGGATTTCGTGTCGACACAGAACTCCGCAACTTTTCAGGGCGATCTGAACGTAATTCCATATCCGGGCGAATAGGTAACGGAGGCCCTTTGTTAGCCGCCCGAACTTCTGGCGGGAGTGTATCCCTTGTGTACCAATGATATAGATCTAATATTGAACTTTTCAATTAACAAAGTCTCTCAATTAAAAACTGAGAGACTTTTTTATTTCAATAAAAATTCACTTTTTTCATTAATGGACACACGTGTCTTTTTACTTTAACACATTAATTCTCTTACTTTTGATTTTCTAAATTCTAACACACTAACACGGAGACAATATGGGGAATAAAGAGACAGAACATGACGAGGAGTTCACTCCAAAAGGAGCTTTAGCATTCTTCATTGTTTTGATGGTTTTCTTCTCAGTTGTATGGTTTGCACTCTATTTTGAACTGATGGGGAGGATTTAAACAATGGATAAATCAGAAAAAATAGCCCTAAACCTAAGCCTGTTGCTGCTTGTTGTCTTCTTTGGGGCAATTATGTACGCAGCAGTTGCAGAGGATGTAGATGTTCCAACCTGCATCACAGACATGGACCCATTCACAACAGACACGCTGTTCCAAACCAGCGAAGATGTATATGAACTTCATATGGTAGCCAGAATGTGGGCATTTCAGCCTTCTACAATTCGGCTTCCCGCCGGCTCAACCGTTGACCTTTATGTAACTTCCCAGGATATCATTCATGGTTTCAAGGTTGAGAGAAAGAATGTAAATCTCATGGCCGTACCGGGAGCTATCAATTATATACGTGTAAAATTTGATGAACCGGGCGAGTACTTTTTTGCCTGTCACGAATTTTGCGGTGCTGCCCATCACACTATGGCGGGTCGCTTTATAATTGAAGAACGAATTGATGAACCTGAAACCATAGGAGGTTAAACCTGATGAGTGATTATTCTTTCCGATTCACTAAATCATCCAAGTACCTGAATGCCACACTAATTATTATCCCAATGATCCTGCTCTTCATCGGGATTTATGGTGGCTTGATGCAGACACTATTCAGAGCCGGTATTGTGCAGAGTGATCCCTTCGTTGGCGGTGATTACTACAAAGGACTCACATTTCACGGCGTATTAAATGCTATTGTATTTACTACCTTTTTTGCTGTTGCCCTGGGGAATGCACTTGTTTCCTATTCACTAAGGAAACAGTTAAATACAAAAATAGGCTGGACGGCGGGCATTATGATGCTTGTTGGTTCGGTGGTTGCCGCAATCATAATACTGATGGGTGAAGCTACAGTGCTTTATACGTTTTATCCGCCAATGAAAGCACACCCTCTTTTTTACATTGGCCTCACACTTCTTGTGGTTGGCTCCTGGGTAGCTTTTTACAATTGGATTCCGGCTTATCTCGAGTGGCGGCACGAAAACAAAGGGAAAAAGACTCCTCTGGCAGTTGTTGGTATGTTTACCACATTTATTATCTGGTTCATTGCAACCCTTGCCGTAGCCGTTGAAATTCTCTTTATGCTACTACCCTGGTCTCTGGGCCTGGTAGATGAAATTAACGTCATGCTTGCAAGAACCCTCTTCTGGTTCTTTGGACACCCTCTTGTCTATTTCTGGCTGCTGCCTGCTTATGTGATGTACTACGTATTTATGCCAAAACTTGCAGGTGGAAAACTCTATTCCGACATGGCAGGAAGGCTTGTCTTTATGCTGTTTATCGTATTCTCCATTCCTGTTGGTACTCACCACCAATACATGGACCCCGCGATCAGCTCGCAATGGAAGCTTCTGCACGGCATTTTCACATTTGCAGTTGCGTTACCAAGTTTAATCACAGCATTTACACTCGCTGCCTCACTTGAACATGCGGGACGAAACAACGGTGGCAAAGGGTTATTCGGCTGGATGTGGAAATTACCCTACTTTGATAAAGAGAAGTGGTTCTTTTCATTCCTTATTACGGGCTTGATCATCTTCATCTTTGGCGGAATTGGCGGAATTATTAACGCATCCTATTCCATGAATACGATTGTACACAATACCGCATGGGTGCCCGGTCACTTCCACTTAACAGTTGCAGGCCCAGTATTACTCGCATTCCTGGGCGGTAGTTTGTACCTGGTTGGCCAGTTTCTCGGCAAACAGATTAAGCTGAAAGGTTGGGCGCTGATCTCTCCATACGTCTACACAATTGGATTGTTCATTATGTCTTACGGACTAAAAATTGGAGGCTTAAAGGGAATGCCCCGGCGAACAAATACAGGCGCTTCTTATGCCAATCCCGACAGTGTTCTGTTTCAACCGGACTGGGTTGCTTATATCGACCTGAGTGTAATTGGCGGAACTATAATGTTCATTGGTATTGTCATATATCTGGTATCTTTCTTTGCTACGGTGTTCTCAAAAAGCGAATCAACAGAAGAGGGTGCATTGGTTACATTCCCAATTTCTGAACCGCTCCACGATGAGCCCGCAACATGGCTGAGAAATTTCAAACCGTTCATCATCATGGTTATTATCCTGATTGTACTTTCGTACACTCCGGTCATCTATGATGTGATTACTACTACATATGACACCTCACTTCCATTTTCACCAAACAGCCCGGTTCCGCTGAGGTAATATGCCTATGAATTACAGAAGTGTTTTCTTCTACATATCTATAGTTATTGCAGCGGGGATTGTGCTTAGCACTCTCTCCGCCTGTGATGACCTCTCTATCAAGCAGTCAATCAGTGATAATGAATATTTACTGGTAGATCAGGATAGCAGTTCCGTTTCTTTTCCGGCATCATACGAAGGTAAGGTCATGCTTGTTGGGTATGTATACACCCACTGCCCGGACATCTGCCCAATGATTACATACAACATGCGCGATGTACAGCGGGCACTTCCCGACGAAACCGACTTCATGCTTGTAAGTATCTCGTTCGATCCGGACCGGGACACCCCATCCATGCTCAAAGATTATGCAGGCAACTATCGCCTGGATGAGGAAAACTGGAGACTCTTAACCGGTAGCCGATCAGAAGTGGATGCGGTGCTCGAAACTCTACGCATATCTACTGTAAAAACGCCCACCCGATTTCTTGAGGATAACAGAGCTATCTATTTTATAGATCATACAGATAGGGTTACACTTATTGATAGAGATGGAAATATTCGGAAAAACTATTCGGGGAGTGAATTTGACCCTGAAGAGGTTACATCAGATGTGAAACGACTTTTAAAGGATTCATAATAAACTTACGAATGCTGTATATTTTAAAGTTGTTTACAAAATGGATCTAACCAACAAATAATCAAAAAGAATAAATATTCAAATGAAAAAAGTACTTATTAACTCGTTTTTACTCCTGTTTGTCGTAGCGTTTGCTGCTTGCGGCGGCGGAGAAACTGCTGAACAAGCACCTGCTGAAGAGCAAGCTGCTGTAGATGATGGAGTTCGCACCATTAACATTATTGGTACAGACGACCTTAAATTTGCTGTTGAAGCTGAAGCAGAAGGTCTTGTAACCGCTGGACGATCAGGTCAGTTTGTTATTTTGGAAGCTATCGAAGCTGAGCCGGGCGAAGAGATCAGAATCACGCTCAGAACAGTTAGTAATATGCCTCCAACAGCAATGTCCCACAACCTGGCATTGGTTGATCTGGGAACAGATGTTGATGCATTTGCACGGGAATCACTTGCTGCTCGCGATAACGATTATATCTCACCAAACTTTGAGGATAACGTAATCGTGGCAACTGCAATGTTGGGCGACGGTGAATCTGACACAATTACATTTACCGTACCTGAAGAGCCGGGCGAGTATGACTATATCTGCACCTTCCCGGGACACTTTGCCGGTGGAATGGTTGGTAAGCTGATAGTTCAGTAAAACAATTAAATCCTAAGATGAAAAGCTGTGATTCGAAAGAGTCACAGCTTTTTTTATTGATGATACATTTTTAAACCTTCGTCAGGTATCCAGTCTGAATCCGGCTCAAAATGATTATAAAGAAGCGATGACAACTCACGTATTATCACCCAAGCCTCGTTATCATATTCGTAACCGGTATCTTCCTGATTTTTTGTAATAACTGAAAACAGATAGTCGCCTGAAGGCGCATTTACCAGCAATACCTCAGACCTTGACGCCCTTACGGCCCCATTTTTTGAAGCAACATTAACTGTTGACGGAATCTGCGATAACGCTTCTCCATCCCAGAAATTTCGGCTCATGATTCTGAACATTTGTTCAGATGCAGGTTCACTTACCACTTTTCCTCTGTAGATCTCTTCTACCAATCCGGCAATCTCTCTCGGAGTTGTTTGGCCCCATCCATACATTTGAAAATCATCTTCTCTGTCGTCTGTACGTGAATTTACTCTGGTTGAAGAGTACCCATTCTCCTCAAGCCATCGATTAATTTCTTTGCCGGTTCCGGCCAAATACTGATTCCAAAGACTGGCCGTATTATTCGATATAGACATCATCAGATGGAGCAATTCTGAGAGTGCAACCTCTGTTCCGGGTACTAAGTTACTGATAATATCTCCAGAATATTCGTAATCCGGTTCAGGGCCGTACTTTAGCTCCATCTGGTAATCCAACTCACCCTGTTCAATCTTATCAAATATCTTTACCATTATTGGAATCTTTATCATACTCGCTGTTGGAAAGATCGTATCGGCATTAACTTCAAATTCGGTGCCGGTCTCTAAATCTTTCACAAAAATTCCAATATCTCCCCTAAAATCTTGAATCAGTTCTCTAATCTCTTCAGCCGGTATATCAGACCTGTCGTAGTCTTGAGTGTTACATGAGATGAGAGCCAGACTAAGTATCAGTACAATTCCTTTAATCGTTCTCATAACAAATTCATTTAGTGAAATTAACTGTTCGGTTTCTTTGGCTTACTGAGATACTGCCAGAAAAAGGCGATCAGCATCAGATAGATTATCAGAGTAAACAGTACTGCCAGAAAGCCTTGATTTACATCGGCAAAATAGTGTACCGGTGCGTTAATCAATATCAGAAGGGGAAAACCAAAAACCAGCGCCAATCCACTGCCATATACTAAATTGAAACTCACCGGAGATTTCATTGTAGGGTCAAGAATTCGAAGCAGAACCAAGCCTGACTGAAGTGTACCCGTCATATTTCCGAATATGGCTGCAAATCTTTCAAGTCTGAACTGCCTGAAGGCACTTTTTGTCATCAGTTGTATTAGAAACCATGTCGCAAGGATTGCAAAAACAGAGATACTCAACAGCGGCACCCAATAAACCGCTACAACTGCAAAGCTTATTGCTGCAACAGATGCTACAATCATAAAGTCCATAAAAAGGTTGGAGCACCGGGTCATTGTAGTATCATCGATATAGGCACTTACCCGAGTGGAGTCAAATATTTTCCGAATTCCTATAGCCAGAATTGCGGCTGCAATAAAGTGAAATGACCACAACGTGGTGATCTCCTGTTCTGAGCCGATCCAGATAAGTCCCGCCTCCAGAATTTTTAAAAAACCAAACGTAAGAATGTAAGTAAATCCAATCATCCCGATATGAAACGTAAAAGATTCAATCGATTCTGGTGAGGTTGTAATTTTTTCACTTGAGTTAGCAACCGGATTCTTCACCAGGCCGGTCTTTACATCCTCTGAAAGCCCGTCTTCTGATTTTACGTACTTAGCCTCCCCTTTTCTGATCCCTGTCCTTACAAGCCATATTCCAAGCGTATAGGCTGCTACAAAACCGAAAGCCGCAAATGTTAAACCGACAATTCCTCCAGACTGGAACCCAAACTGTTCCCAGTTTTGCCCGATTGAAAATGCAATACCCGGATTCATCCCAAATGATAATGGTGCAAGCAAACCAATACCGGCAAAAAGCTCCGGCATAATTGTATAGATCAAAATAAATGCAATAAGCAGACCGATTATCGCCTGAATCAGATAGGACGCAATGAAAATCAGACCAAATTTAACTGACGACAATCCCATTCTCTTTTTAGGCGCTCGTAAACCTAAAGCTATAAACAGAAGCGCAAGCAAGTGATAGACATAGACTCCCAGCCGATCGGACGTTAGTTCAATCCAACCGAGCCCATTCATTCCTATTAGCAACCCAACAGTACCGCCAAGAAGATTCGCCGGGATTAGATACTTCTGAAGGAAGGGAATCTTCTTTCTTAAGAGCGTACCCACAATGAGAAGCGCCCCCAACCAGGCAAAATCCAGAAAAAACTGCCCGGCCGAAAATTCTAGCGTCCATGATTCCATACTATAATTTCTTTACAGGTTTCTCTCCGGCTTGCAGCCTCTTCAAATATCGCTGCCACTGCAGAGCACTCTGTCCCTCCAGATCAATTTGAAGAGTTAAATCCGGGGTTGTAACAGTGAGTTTGTGGTTCTGTTCAATAGAGGTGTAACGGATCTCTTCGACTGCCAAAGTGATAGTATCGGAGCCGTAATATAACTCCAGGCGATTTTCATGCAGTTGAGCCAATGACCGGCCCAGGGCAAGCAGTTTATGGTTCTCATCAATTTTAAATAGCTCAGCCCCCTGTTTTTCAAGCACCAGTTCTTCTCTCAAAAAAGTCATGGGCATACCGTTAATTTTCTCAAACAGATCTATCAGGGAGTGCACTTCACCATGAACATCAACAAGCCTTGACGAAGCATTCATTTTGTAATCCATAGCTGATGTTCTGCTGTAAACATGTTCTCCATCAGGAGAAAATATAGCTCCGCTTTTCCCTGTATCAGGACACCTGTAAAGAAACCTTTCAACTCCGGCCGCCGGCTTTTTTGCAAACGGAGGAAGGACTTCAATAGGGGGATTATACTCGTCGAAATCGATCTGATTGCGGCATGTTTGAGCAAAATCTTCATAATTTTCAAAATCTGATGCATGAAGCGGATCCATAAATCGGAGCTCCATACTGCACTTTCTAAAACGATCTGCCCAGCGAGGCCACCCCAGATATGATCCGTGAATTTGAACCGGATGAACCGGAATTTTCATCTTCCAGAAAAGCTTGATGGTCGTTTCGATGAGCGGCTTCGGCTTCCCATCCCACCTTCGCCCGCCTTCCGGAAAAATGACAATCATTCGGTTTTGTTCGATCATTTTCATCACGCTCCGGATAATTCCCGGCTCTGGTACATATTTACTGGTTGGCACAATTCCGATGCTGTCCATAAATACTCTCGGAATTGTCTTATGAAACTGATCTCTGGTCATTACACCTGCCGTCGGCTCCTTCTTCATCCCAACATTGATCAAAAAGGGATCAAAATAGTTCGAGTGATTGCCGTAGATAAAGCAAGGTCCGGTTTGGGGTAAGTTTTCCGGATTGGTGATACGCGGATTGAAAAGATATTTCGTAGTCGGAATAATCGTTTTGCGCATAAAGGCAAACGACTTTTCCGAAAAGCCACGCTCATTTTTTTTGAAAGTAAAACCGTCTGTCATATCCACACCAACCAATTCAAATGGATAAAATTTATATCTAGAAAATTAAGTTCAGTAAATGATATATCATTTAGATACATGAAATCCTCTCATTAATACGGAGGGGATTTTCACCGTAATTTATGAATGCTTAAAACTCACACATCAACAGGTCCATATTCATCACACCGCTGCCAATAGGTGCTCCTGGTGGAGTGTAGGGAGCAGGAGGAGCTCTAAAACCTTCATCTCCTGCCAGAAATTTTTCAATCAATGAAGATGACTGAGCGTAGTGAGCTCTCCAGATCATTTCATCACTGTTTTCTGCTTTCTCCTCCAA
>CAZHUP010000069.1:0-12759 GCA_964535495.1 uncultured Rhodohalobacter sp. | reverse complement strand
TATTCTCTCGAGTACCGTTTGTGTTTGAGTTATTGGAATAGGCTTCCTGAAACCGATTATTGTCAATAGAGTAAAAATCAAATAGTGTATCGCCTCGCAGTCCCAAACGAATTGTCTCAACCGAAATTACCTCTGCCGGCTGAATATTTCCGAGGTTAACGTTACTGCCAAACTTTTTAATAAACCAAACTTGTTGATCTTTTTGAGGCGCCTCAAATATCAGGTTATCCATTGGAATTTGATCTGTTATCTCATCAATCAAACCCGAACGGATTTCTCCATTTGGCCGAAAAACGCCAACCGTGCCACTTTCTCGCGCTTCACAAATTACTTTCCAGCTACCGGCTTCCATCTCATTCTCTATCATCTTAACCCATTTATAGGGCGGGATGATGGAATCAGGGTTTTTACTGCCAACTTCTGATAAAACTGTAAAATTTTGACTTAGCTTATTAATAATTTCCAGTTTTCTGTTTTCAGACAGTAAAATAGTGCCATTAGAAACTTCAAGGTATCGAATTTCGTATCGTTTAAGGAGCTCAATGTAGCTATCCAGCTGATCTCGCAAAACATACGCTTCAAAAAGTGTACCCCCAAAATATACCGGTATATCGTGCTTTTTGTAGACATCCAGCTTTTCAGCTAAATTTTGTGTCACGTATGAAGTACCCCAACCCAGTTTCACAATATCTGTGTATTTGGAAGCAGCTTCACAAAAGTCTTCAACTTGACGAATACTCAACCCCTTATCTAAAGCGAGAGTAATTCCTTTATTTCTGGGTTTTTCAGTCCGTGTTGGCAGATGATTAAGCTGAAATTGCATTCAATGCTAATTATTCATTTATGAGACGGCTTAAGATACAAAAACACTCCTTTTATTGAAAAGGTTGTTCTTGTTCATTATTCCTCAGTTTTTTCCTTAGGAATTCTGTTACCCATTTCCGCTAATAGTTTTATTCGTCCTTCGTCAACAGAGTTGAGCATATCTTCCGTATATCTCCACAACCAGTTATCACCAACTGTACCCGGCAGGTTCATTCTATGCTCTGTACCCAGGCTCATAAAATCCTGCAATGGAAATATCGCCTGATCCGCAACCGAAAGCATCCCCAGGCGGATAAGCTCCCATTCCGGCTCACGACCATCCGATTTTGTGTATTCACGCACCCTGTGTTTCTCAACCTCCGGCGCCTGAATGTACCATCCTATGGTTGTATCGTTATCGTGCGTCCCTGTGTATGTCACACAGTTTTGAGGATAATTATGAGGTAAAAAGCTATTTGTGGAGTCCGAATCGAATGCAAACTGAAGAATTTTCATCCCCGGAAAATCAAAAGAATCCCTGAGGTCTTCTACCTCGGGTGTCATCACCCCTAAATCTTCGGCAATAATTGGCAATTCGCCCAGCTCTTTTTTAATGGTTTTAAACAGCTTTTTCCCGGGTGCTTTAACCCACCGGCCTTTAATTGCAGTCTCTTCACTTGCTTTAACTTCCCAATAAGCATCAAAGCCCCTGAAGTGATCTACCCGAATTGAGTCATAGAGTTCAAACATCTGACGAAATCGATTGACCCACCAGGAGAAATTATCTTTCTCCAGCACATCCCATTTGTAAAGAGGATTACCCCACAACTGACCGGTTTCGCTGAAATAGTCCGGCGGAACACCGGCTACCAACTGCCGATTACCCTGCTTATCAACTGCAAAAAATTCCGGATTCGACCATACATCTGAGCTATTATGGTCCACAAAAATTGGGATATCCCCAACCACCCGAACTCCCTTCTCATTGGCAAACTTCTTTAGTTCATACCATTGATTGAAAAATTCGAACTGGAGCCATAGCTGGTAATCAATCTCTTCTTTTTGCTCTTTTTTCACTTTAGCAATGGCTTTCGCTTTTCTTTGCGCCAGATCCTTATCCCACTGATTCCAGGGACGTTTACCATTCGCCTTCAAGCAGGTCATAAAAAGACAATAATCGTTCAGCCAAACCTCATTATTCTTTTTGAAAGAGTTCATGTCCTTTTTGTCTTGATCAGACATTTCACCATAAAATCGTTCTGAGGCTTTTTTATAGAGCTCCTCCTTAAGTTCGTATGATTTTTCATACTCAGCTTTGGTTTTCACCGGTAACTGCGCCTTTTGCACTTCGCCTTTTTTCAGCAAACCCTTGTCGACCAATCGATCCAGACTGATCAAATAGTGGTTCCCCGCAAATGCTGAGTAACTTGCGTATGGTGAATTCCCGTAGCCGGTAGGGCCCAATGGAAGTACCTGCCAGATGGTTTGATCGGTTCTGACCAGAAAATCTATAAACATTTCGGCTTCGTAACCCAGATCGCCCATCCCGTATTTTGAAGGAAATGATGTTGGATGCACTAACGTGCCGCATGAACGTGGAAATCTCATATATCTCTAAACTTTAATAATTTGAATTCTTTCGAATAGTCTTTTATTTCTTAGGCCTCAAAATTACCCCTGCCAGTGGCGGTACAGTTACAGTAATATTAGCCGGCTGACTGTGCCAAGCACCTTCCTGCCCCTGAATTACACCCGGCCCGGCGTTGCTGCCACCGTAAAATTCTGAATCACTGTTAAGCACAACTTCATACTCACGGGCTTCGGGTACTCCAAATTTATACTCATTGTGTAGTGTGGGAGTAAAGTTGAGCAGAAAAACCAGATAATCATCCGGATCTTTTCCTTTTCTTATAAAGGATAGCATGCTATTGTCTGCATCACTGATATCTATCCACTCGAATCCTTCCCATTTAAAATCAACTTCGTGAAGGGAGGGCTCGTCTTTGTACATACGATTCAAATCCTTTACCAAATGTTGCACCCCTTTATGACTTTCCCACTGAAGCAGATGCCAATCAATAGAGTGTTGTTCCGTCCATTCACTCCACTGCCCGAATTCATTCCCCATAAAGAGTAATTTTTTCCCCGGATGGCCGAACATATAGGTGTATAGCAACCTTAGGTTTGCGAACTTCTGCCAGTCATCTCCCGGCATTTTTGATAGCAGTGACTTTTTCATATGAACCACCTCATCGTGTGAGAGCGGCAGAATAAACTGTTCGGAAAACGCATAGATTAGTGAAAAAGAGAGCTGATCCTGATGATATTTTCTATAGATCGGATCTTTCTCCATGTAATCGAGCGTATCATTCATCCAGCCCATATTCCATTTAAAATCAAAACCTAAACCGCCGGATGAAGTTGGCCGGGAAACACCCTGCCACGACGTGGACTCTTCTGCAAAAGTGAGTACTCCCGGGAAATATTCGTGAAGCACATCATTAAATTTACGCAGGAAGTGAATAGCCGCTAAATTTTCGCGCCCACCATATTCATTTGGCAGCCACTCGCCATCCTCGCGAGAGTAGTCCAGATATAGCATGGAGGCTACCGCGTCCACTCTCAATCCATCAATATGAAACTCTTCCACCCAAAAAATCGCATTGGATATCAGAAAGTTCATCACTTCAGTGCGGCCAAAATTAAAAATATTTGTCCCCCAATCTTTATGTTCACCCAAACGAGGATCTTCATGCTCATAAAGTGCCGTACCGTCAAATCTTCGCAGGCCGTGATCGTCTTTTGTAAAGTGCGCCGGAACCCAATCCATGATTACACCAATATCGGCCTGATGGCATCTGTCAATAAAATATTTCAGATCTTCTGGATTACCGAAACGACTGGTTGGAGCAAAATATCCGGTAATTTGATACCCCCAGGATGGATCGTACGGATGTTCGGCAATCGGCATCAATTCAACGTGCGTAAAGCCCATTTCATCCATATAAGGCACAAGTTCATCTGCCAGCTCCCGATACGACAGAAAGCCGGGCTCCTCACCAACCTTTCGCTTCCACGATCCCGGATGAATTTCGTAAATAGAGACCGGACGATCATGCTGCTGAATCTCCAAGCGATTTTCAACCCATGATCCATCACCCCACTTGTAGGTATCGGTCCAGATTTTTGATGCAGTTCCCGGCCTCATTTCAGAAAAACGAGCATAGGGATCCGCTTTTTTCATCGGAGCCTGATCAGCATGAGGCTTAATCTCAAACTTATACAAATCTCCTTTTGATACATGTGGAATAAACGCCTCCCATACACCTTGGTCCGGATAAAAACGCATTCCATGAATTCTTCCGTCCCAATTGTTGAACGATCCGATTACGCTCACCCTGGCAGCCGATGGAGCACAAACCACAAAATGAGTACCATCAACACCATCTATGGTTTTGGGGTGAGCACCCATCCACTTATAGGCGTAATGATGATTTCCCTCACCCCAAAGCTGCAGATCATAATCGGTAAGCTGCGGACCAAACCGGTAGGCGTCCTCAATTGTATAAACATCTCCTTCATAGGGGGTAACCTTTATCTGATATGCGACTCGATTTTTTCTACGAGGAAAGACATACTCAAATAGTCCATCTTCAGAAGCCCTGTTGAGTTCAATAGGCTTTCCTTTTTCAGGTAAAAACTCAACTTTTTTTGCATCAGGGCGATAAACCCGTACAGCCAATTTCTCTTTACCGTCAACGTTTACAGTCTGTAATCCTAAAACAGAATACAGATCCCCGTGCTTACCGTTGGATATTGCCTGAATTTCTTCGATTTTAAGCGTCAAGTTCTTCACGTCCCCTAATTTTGATTAGCTAATACATTAAAATAAAAATTTTATAGCCAAATTGATGAACCCTTTTTCACGATTATGCAAAAAGGGTTGAAATCGGACTCAATGAATATCATTCGTTTTATATCGAGACGCTACCTTTTTTCGCGAAAGCACATATCGCTGATCTCTGTCCTGACATCTATCAGCATAGCCGGCATTACACTTGGCACCGCACTGCTTATTATCATTTTGTCTGTTTTTAATGGCTTCTTTGATGTAATCCGCGGTTTTCTTCTCTCATTTGACCCGGACATTAGAATCGAGCTGCATGAAGCCAACGCCATGCCTTTTGATCCTGACCTGATTGTTCAGCTTCAGGACCATCCTGAAGTTGTTCAGGTGGCTCCGTATATAGAGGGAAAAGCCATGCTGATCTCTGAAGGCAATCAAAATGAAGTGGTAATTGTGCGCGGAATTGAGAGAAGTTCGCACATTAGAATTTCCGATTTAGAACAGAGTGTTCAAAACGGTGTGTTTGATCTGTCAGTTCAAAATGGCCGGCCCGGCTTAGTTATTAGCAATACCCTTACCAATCAATATGGGTTGGGGCCCGGAGATGAAATAGCCCTGCTTAGTGCTGCAGGAATGAGGCGCGCAATCACGCAGTTTTCGGCACCCAGGGTAAGCCGTTTTCAAGTAAGGGGCAGCTATAATATCCAGCAAATTATTGATGATGACATCACGTACATCAACCTTGAAGCTGCCCAGCGGCTGTTCAATATGCAGAACGAAATTACAGGACTCGATTTACAACTGACCGATACAGACAGCGCAGAACGGGTAAAAGGAGAACTGCAACAGATGCTTGGTCCCGATTACCGGCTGCAATCCTGGTACGATCTTCAAAAACCACTTTATGATGTTATGAATCTTGAAAAGTGGGGATCTTACTTCATTCTGATGATTATCGTTCTCGTAGCCGCACTGAACATCGTTGGATCACTGACCATGATTGTGATTCAGAAGAAAAAGGACATTGGAGTTTTGATTTCGATGGGCATGACCCCAAAAAAAATCAAACAAATTTTTATAAGCCAGGGAATTCAAATCGGGATAATCGGTTGCGGTATCGGCGGAGTTCTGGGTGTGCTCACGGCATGGCTGCAACAGCAGTATGGATTCGTAAAACTTACCTCCTCCTTCATTATCGACGCCTATCCGGTTTCAATACAACCTATGGATATTGTTCTGGTAGTTGGAGGGAGTTTAATCCTTTGCCTCGCAGCAAGCTGGTACCCGGCAACAAGAGCTGCCGCTGTTGAGCCGGCCGATGCCGTTCGCGGAGAGTAGAAGTTATCCGCGAACGATTACTGCCCCGTAAGGCGCACGACGCCCTATTCGATGACATGATACAGCAGGTGGCTGATGGCCGGGCGGACGATCGTAATACCAAACTCTGCACATCCCTTTTGGAGGCATGTGCCCCGGAGGAACTTTAAAACGGTGATTCGCTCTTTTTTGAACTGATCTTGCTCTGTGCTCAACTTTTTGAGGCGGATCGCCAGTAATAATGGGTTCCGGCTCAATAACCAGTCCGCCGGAAATCATACAGCCGGATCCTATAAACATTAATGCAAGAAGCAGGGCTGATTTTAGTATCCATCTTTTCATAGCAGCTTGATTTGGTGAATGTGTAACTATTCACCTAAACATCATCAGAAAAGAGTTGTTTCAGCTTTTGGGCAAATTCACATGTTTATGCGATGCGGCAAAATCTCTAAGAATTGTAGGTGTCAGGCAGATCATTCTCATACAAAACAACATCTCCGGGAGACGCAAACTCTTTGAGGATATCGTTTGCCTCAAACAGAGACTGTACAATTCGCACATTAGGTGCTTCCCCGTTTTGAGCTTTTTGTATCCCCTTTTGAATTGGCTTCGTCTGCTCATCTCCCACCAGAATTATGAGGTCGAGTCCGGCCCTGGCAATATGCTCTCCCAGCTTTTGATTCTCCTCATCTTCAAGTTCACCCAGCTCAATCATCCCCGGTGTAATGATGATTTTTTTACCGGATTTAAATGATGCCAGAATATCAACCGCATTTTTAGCTCCCACGGGATTAGAGTTAAACGCATCGTCAATAACAGTCAAGCCATCTCGTTCTTTCAACTCCAACCGATGTTCCACCGGCTCCATTTTTGAAGCGGCAACCGCCATTGTTTTAAGGCGTATATCAAACTCAAGAGCAACTGCTGCCGCAATCGACATATTTTGAATGTTATGCTTGCCAAGAAGTTTTGTTTGAAAATCGTTTTTGGCAATGCGGTTACCCTCATCATCAAACACACTCATTTTAAAGCGTGTACCTTCGGCGTCTGTCTCACTCTCTGAAATGCGAACTTTCCCATCACTGCCTGCAAATACTTTTTTAACATCGTCGCGGAGTTCACCCATTTTCTTTACCAACGGATCATCACCGTTGAGAATCAGCGTGCCGCCCGGTTTCAGCTCTTTAGCGAGAGTTGATTTCTCTTCTGCCACAGCTTCCCGAGAGCCAAATGTCTCAAGATGTGAAATCCCAACGTTTGTGATCACAGAAATATCGGGGCGAGCAATATCACACAGCTCTTTAATATTCCCTCTATACCGCGCACCCATTTCGAGAATAAGCACCTGATGATGGGCATCAAGATCGTTGTTAATTACCTTACAAATTCCCATCGGAGTATTGTAACTGCCGGGTGTAACGCAAACTCTCACCCTCTCCTTTAAAAAGGCATCCATCAAAAACTTTGTGCTTGTTTTGCCGTAACTGCCTGTAATTGCTATCACCTTTAAATGCGGAAGGGAGGCCAGTTTTTTTCGTGCCTGTTTTTTAAATCCATTTTGAATCATCTTCTCTACCGGTTTCATCAAATAGGCTGATAAGAGCAGAAAGAGAGGAACAAATACATCTACAACCACCATACCGAAACTGAGAAAGTATGGATCAACGTTAATAAATGGAGCCACAAAATCGCGCAGCTGAACGCCCCTGTAGGCAATATCAATCATATAAAACCATAGAAAACCGATAATAACAAGAGCTGTTACCATTAATCTTTTTAAGCGTGCAGTGTAGACAAGCGGCTTCTTCTCCTTTTCGGCCTTGTATTTTGAGGTTCCCAAAAACCAAAAGAGTGTAAACACAAACATGGTTATTGCCCCGGCCGTAAGTGTAATCCGATCAACAAGAATAGTGATCATCCCTAAGATCAACAGATTGAATAAAATGTGCTCTGCTGTGAAAAATTTGCTGTAAAAGTGTTCCATCACCCAATGGCGAAACTCATTGGTTTTATACCCCAGCTGCTGAAACATGTGAAGGAAATATCGCAACCGATGAAGTGAGTGTCTTATAAAAATCACGATCAGTAGAATGATAATCGCGTTCATAAAAAGCGTGTAGATATCCAAATCTGAACTATGTGTTAAGTGAGTTATTTAAATACGAAGCCGAGTTTATACGACTGAACAGAAAAATTAGTATCCGTTCACAGTTCGAAAATCAAACATTGAACTGTTATATTTGATACGTTAATTAATTAAAAACAGACAACAAGATAGTAAACATCCTAAACTTAAAAGTTCACAATCATAGAGTGTTTAATTAACCGGATGTTTCCGAAAAATTTAAAAAGAACAACCTGATTTTATGAAACTGATTATACCTATGGCCGGCCGCGGTACCCGTGTGCGTCCACACTCCCACACAACACCGAAGCCACTACTTCCCGTTGCCGGAACCATGATTGTTGAGAGAATTGTAGAGACATTTGCACGAACTCTCGACC
Organism: uncultured Rhodohalobacter sp.; assembly: GCA_964535495.1. Taxonomy (GTDB): domain Bacteria; phylum Bacteroidota; class Rhodothermia; order Balneolales; family Balneolaceae; genus Rhodohalobacter. The sequence continues at coordinate 4,286 of CAZHUP010000069.1, read as the reverse complement.
GCACCATTGATGAGATTGTGTATATTCTTGGCCCGGACTTTGGGCGCGAAATTAAAGAGACACTAACCGATATGAGCAACCGGCACAACGCTAAAGCGACCTTCCGCGTGCAGGATGTCGCTCTCGGAACCGCGCATGCCGTATCCTGCGCCGATGAGGATCTTGACGGAGAGGTTATTATAGTTTTTGCCGATACAATCTTCGACTCTAACGAGAAAGTAACGGTGGACGATGCGGATAGCGTAATCTGGCTGAAAGAAGTTGATGATCCATCAAGATTTGGCGTTGCTGTACACGATGGGGACACCATTACAGATTTTGTTGAGAAACCGAGCGAGCCAATCTCAAACCTGGCTATTATCGGTGTGTACTACTTTAAAGAAGGGCAAGACCTGAAAAGAGAGATTCAGTACCTGCTGGATAATAAAGTGACCGGGCATGGTGATGAATATCAGCTAACTGATGCTTTAGATCGTTTGCTCAAAGACGGAAAGTCATTCAAGAAGGCGACGGTTGATGAGTGGCTGGATTGCGGAACACTTCCCGCATGGCTGGAGACAACCGGCGAAATTCTGGAGAAAGAGAATCATCCATTTGATGAGTACGATAATACAACCATCTATCCACCGGTTTTTATCGCTGATGGTGTTGAAATTTCTAACAGTGAAATTGGTCCGAATGTAAGTATTGAAGCGGGAACCAAAATTAAAAACTCTAAAATTGAGAAGAGTATCATTCAGAAAAATGCTCAATTAAGCGGGTGTGAGCTACAGAATTCAACGATCGGTAATTTTGCCGAAGCGGAGAATGCAAAAGGTGAGATTCATATTGGAGACCACTCCATTTTGAAACAGTAATTTAACTGATCCATGCAGAGATTAACCCGCAGTTTTTAATTCGAAAGCTGCGGGTTTTTTATTTCAAGCTATGGCTGAAATTTATTCTGTACATACGTAAAACTGTGCTCTTCATCCCCTACTCTCACAACAAACTCTACAATATTGGCCTCTTTTTCGATAGGGAACAGCACTTCACCTGCAATAGACTCTTCCGGGTATAGATCTGTTTTGCGAATTGTTTCCGTCTCCCAATAGGCACGCTGTTCGTTCAGGCTACTCACTCTGGCATAAAAATAGTCGCGCCTTTCTGCTCTTTCAACAGCTCTGCGGGTTCTTGCATTTTCTCTCAAATTTCGCTCTTGTGTAGTCTCACTGCCCGCCCCGGCAATTTCACCCGCGAGATAGGCTGTGGCACTTAGCCCATCCAGCAATCTGTTGGTCCGTTCACTCGCTTCAGCACGTGAGGATGCCAGGTCCAGATCTAATAGAATCTTCTCCGGATTATAGGCTAATCCACTGGTTAACGGTTTGTAGCTGCCATCAAAATAGTCGTAGCGGGTATTGTAAGTGAACTTTTGAGGATTAATTTGAATTGCAGAATCTGAATGATTGATCACCTCAACATCCATTACAATATAGTCCTCGAGGTGGCGATAGTATGCCATTGTTACAGACGAATTCTCACCCTCACTATAGAGATACTCCATTCCCCGATAGTTCATCACATTATTTTCTTGTGATTCCAGCCTGAATACAGGATCAGGTGCACATCCGGTTATCAAAAGAACCATGCCAATTATCGCAACTGCTATCTTTATCCTCATATCATTTCCCCGATTATGTTACTGATTACCAGCAAACTACAAACCATAGAATATTTTTAAAACCGCATTATCATGTTATAAATTGATATAGGTCTCTGTTGGCTATTTAGTTAAATTGTCCAATACTAAACGTGTTTTTATCCTGATTGAAACTAATTGGCACGTTTCGAGTTTTAACAAGAGAACTTTATAAAAAAACCATATCGAAAATGACGACATCAAAAACTTCTATAACTATACTATTGATCTTAACCGGAACACTGATCTTTTCGGGTTGCTCAAATTGGAGTAACACCGCTCGTGGCGCTGTAATTGGAGGCGGAGGCGGAGCTGCAGTTGGAGCCGTAATCGGTAAAACATTGGGTAATACTGCCGCCGGGGCAATTGCCGGTGCCGCAGTTGGAGGAACCGTAGGTGCAATTATTGGGCAAAACATGGACCGCAAAGCTGAGGAATTGGAGCGTGAGCTTGATGGCGTTACCGTTCAGCGAGTTGAAGAGGGAATAGCACTAAGCTTTGATAGTGGCCTTCTGTTTGGATTCGACTCTTCTGCTCTCAGAGAAGCTTCTAAAGAGAACCTCAGAAAACTGGCTCAAATTATGGGTGACGACGATGATACCAACTTAATGATTGTGGGCCACACCGATTCAATCGGAGACGAAAATTACAATCTGCGACTCAGTGAGCGCCGGGCACAGTCTGCCGCCAGTTATCTGGTCGAACAGGGTATCGCCTCAAACAGAGTTCAGATTGAAGGTCGCGGAGAGTATGAGCCTATTGCTGACAACGAGACTGAAGTAGGCCGTCAAGAAAACCGACGCGTGGAAGTCGCAATATTTGCAAGTGAAGAGTATATCACCAGATTAGAAAGAGCTCAGCAGTAATATTGTTAAACAGGCTTAACTATTTAGAAAGGCGGTGCCTGATTGGCGTCGCCTTTTTTATTTGAAATACGAAATTGAATCGTATGAACACCCACCATCACACAAAGTCATCAAACGGACGATTTTTATTGGCTCCCTTCAGTACCCTGTGAAGCTCATCGTGCGGAACTTCCGGCTCCAGATGTATGGTGACAATGGCATCACTTTTCAAGGCGTCAATTAATTTTCTTTCAAGGATCGTTGCTTCATCGTGGGCCTTTTTCAGATCGATCTCTTTCTTAAACGTCACATGCAGTTCTACCCAGGTTGTATGACCGGATGTTCTATGTCTTAGATGATGCCAACCGGTTGCATCATCGGGCAGCTCGTGATTCAAAACCTTTTTTAATGCTCTGTGTACTTCAGGATTGCGCGCATCCATAATGCCGTCAACAGAATAGCGAATCAATTTAAATCCCTCGAACGAGATATAAGCAGCAATTGAAATACTCACAATCGTATCCAGATAGATCCAGCCGGTAAAATTAATTAGCAAAAGAGTTAGTATTACACCCCCGCTGGTCCAGACATCGGTGAGCACATGTTTGCCGTTACTGACTGCAATCATACTGTTCTCTTCACGGCCAACTTTTTGAACATAGAGCCCAAGCGCCAGGTTAATAAGCGCAGCAAACCCAACCATTAACATCCCGATACCCAGATTTTGAAGCTCAAAACCCGTAATCAGGTTTTGTATAGCCAGAAAAAGGATGGTGATCCCTGCCAAAATGATAACAACACCTTCAACCCCAACCGACAGAAATTCTATGCGCTCGTGTCCGTAGAGATGGTTGTCGTCAGCCGGCTTCAAACTCAAATGATAGCCATATAAAACAAAACCAACTGCCAGAACATGAACAATTGACTCTGCAGCATCAGACATTGCTGTAGTGGAATCTGTCACCAAATACGCACCGATTTTAACAATCAGTGATAAAATTGATATCACTAAACTTAATCGAAGCGCATTTTTTACTCTGCCTGAGGCTGTCATTTGTTGATCTGCGAATTAAAAAGAATTCCGGACTATTGCTGAATGCTAACCGGATAGTTTTTATTTTAGGAAGCTAATTAAAAATTAAGATTCATTTTGCTGGAAATTCCAAAACAACACAAAGAGATTTTTGAAGCCATCGGGAACATCGCGGAGTCTGCAGGGCAGAAAGTATTTGTAGTAGGTGGCTATGTTCGCGACTACTACCTCCAACGGTTGGACGCCGACGATATCACCGATATCGATTTTGTAACCGTGGGTTCGGGCATTAAGCTAGCTGAAAAAATTTCGGCTGAGCTGAACACAAATAAGCTCACTGTATTTAAAAAGTTTGGCACTGCACAGGTGAAATATAAAGATTTAGACCTGGAGTTTGTGGGAGCCCGAAAAGAGAGCTATCGACGGGAATCGCGGAAACCGATTGTAGAAGACGGAACACTCGAAGATGATCAGTTGCGGCGCGACCTGACGATTAATGCACTTTCGTGGTGCCTAAACCCTGATCAGTTTGGCGTTCTGTACGATCCCTTTAACGGTATTCAGGACTTAAAAAATAAAATCGTTAGAACTCCCATCGACCCTGAGCAAACGTTTAGTGACGATCCGCTGCGAATGATGCGTGCCGTACGATTTGCAACACAGCTTCAGTTCGAGATTGATCCAAAAACATTTGCTGCAATCAGTAAAATGTCTCACAGGCTATCCA
>CAZHUP010000068.1:0-12845 GCA_964535495.1 uncultured Rhodohalobacter sp. | reverse complement strand
TCGCCGGCGTATCGCTATTTGTTGGCGGTATTGGGATTATGAATGTGATGCTGGTAAGTGTAACCGAGCGCACCCGTGAAATCGGATTGAGATTGGCGGTTGGTGCCAAAAGTCCTGACGTTCTGCTACAGTTTTTAATAGAGTCTGTAGTTCTTTGTTTATTAGGCGGAATTGGAGGGATTCTGCTGGGGATTATTGCAACAGAGGTGATTGCCACATACGCCGGATGGCCTGCACTATTCTCTACCGAAGCGATGATCGTAGCCGTAACTGTTTCGGCTGCCGTTGGCGTATTTTTTGGTTTTTATCCCGCATGGAAAGCTTCAAGATTGGACCCGATCGTAGCACTTAGAAGGGAATAATTGAAAATAAAAGGAGGCATGGGTACTAAAACGGCTGAATGTATCAGTGTAACCAGCAACCCTTTGGATGCTGATTACATCATGATTTACTGCTTTCTTTTTGCAACTCCACTTTCATAAGCGGCTTCTTTTACGGCTTTAGCCACTTCCCGTACTACTTTCTTATTGAACACACTCGGGATAATGTACTCTTCACCTACTTCATCATCGCCTATACAGTTAGCAATGGCGTAGGCGGCTGCTAACTTCATCTCTTCGTTAATATCTGATGCCTTGGCATCCAGTGCGCCTCTGAAAATTCCGGGAAATGCCAGTACATTATTAATCTGATTGGGATAGTCGCTTCGTCCGGTAGCAATAATTCTGGCCTTGCCCTGAATCTTTTCGGGACGAATTTCCGGATCGGGATTTGCCATGGCAAAAATGATTGGATCAATTGCCATCTGTTCAACAGCTTCAACCGGGATTGTATCCGGACCGCTCACTCCAATAATCAGATCGGCTCCTTTTGTAGCTTCCATTAAACCGCCCTTAATCTTATTATGGTTTGCATTTTCAGCAACCCACTTTTTATTGTCATCAAGGTGGTCGGTATTATCGCGGTTTAAAATACCGTCAATATCAACCGGCAGTAACTCATTTACTCCCGCTTCCAGTAAGATACGACTGATGGCACTTCCGGCAGCCCCAATACCCACAACAACTACACGGATATCTTCCAGTTTTTTCCCTACAACCTTAAGCGCATTGATTGTCGCAGCTAGTGCTACAACGGCTGTACCGTGTTGGTCATCATGGAATACGGGGATATCCAGCTCTTCCTTGAGGCGATGTTCGATCTCAAAACATTTTGGTGCACCAATATCTTCCAGATTTATACCGCCAAATCCGGGAGAGATATTTTTCACAGTTTTAATAATCTCTTCGGTGTCTTTTGTACCCAGACAAATCGGGTAGGCGTCGATATCTGCAAACTCTTTAAAGAGCATCGCTTTTCCTTCCATTACCGGCATGGCCGCTTCCGGACCGATATCACCAAGTCCAAGAACGGCTGTACCGTCTGTAACTACAGCCACAGAGTTCTGTTTGATGGTAAGGGAGTGCACGTTGCTTTTGTCTCTGGCAATGGCCTTACAGATACGAGCTACACCCGGCGTGTATGCCATTGAAAGTGTGTCCCGGGTATCAACAGGAACTTTATTTTTGATACTGATTTTACCGTTAATATGGAGCAGAAAAACACGGTCAGAAACGTATTTAACTTCAATTCCGTCTATCTGTTTTACCGCCTCAACGATTTCGCGTGAATGTCTTGCATCTCTGGCACTTACGGTGATATCCCGGACTTTAAATTTCCCTTCAACGGCAACAACATCCACACCGCCCGGATCGCCTCTGTGTTCTGCAATAACATTCAGAACTCTGGCAAGCATGCCCGGCTTGTTTTCAATTGCAAGGCGAACGGTGAAACTGTAACTGACACTCGGTTGGATTTCACTCATGAAAAATAGTTTTTAATCAAAAATTTATGGATGCATTACAAAATGCATCAAATTCAAAAAAACATAAAATTGTTACGTCCAAAGTTAATGCTTTTTTATCGAGAAGTGTATTTAATTCTGCTTACAAGGTATTGAATTGGAATAGATAACAGAAAATCAAATAGTTGTGAATTGATCAGGTTGGGAGTGTGCTTTCTCTTGCAAATCAATCAAAACCTCTTGCATTTTCTTTTCAAAAAGAAGATTGAGGTTTTCGGCCGAATCTTTGGATTTGAACTCAACAGGCATACCAATCTTAAGAAAAAGTTCAGGTTTGTCGTATCTGGCTGATTGGATATAGATTCCAATCGGTACTACATCCGCATCAGTCACACGACCGGCAATCCAGCCGAGTCCTTTTTGAAATGCAGGTTTTTGTGAGGAAAAGGGTACAATTTTTCCTTCAGGATAGATGAAGAGGCTGGAGTTGGGGCGCTTCATTGAGTCTACAGCATATCGGAGAGATTTAAGTGCGGCCCTGGGTTCATTTAAATTCACAGAAAAAGCACCGATTTTGCTAAAGAACTTGTGCTGACGCATCTGTTTGTCTTCCATCAAAGCGCGCGCCTGCTGTTTAAACAGTTTTTGATTTAAAAGAAATGGTATTAATCCATCCCACCAGGAGGTGTGATTGAGGTAGTAAATTGTTTTGCTCTCCATTCCGGGTTGGTACTGTTGATCAATCGCGATATTTTTGAAACGTCGCCAAAAGAGATTGCGAACGTAGAGATCAAAAATGGAGATAAACCATTTAGATTCGTTGGCCGGTATGAAATCGGAAGAGGTAGAGTTCACGTGGTTAAATGGCGACAGGTTTGGATGTGGTATATTGGTATTCTGAGTCAGATTGTCTTCCCTCGGGGAAATTGAACCCGACTACAGTCTTGAAACGAAAGGGATGAATCACCCCTCCAGGCTTTGCCGTACTCCCCTAAGGGGGATGATTTATACACTCTTACTCGCAAATTAATTTCTGATTCAATAAAGAGTTTAAGGTACATGGAGATCACGAACAAACAAATTGCAGAATACACGGAATCGTTCACATCCGAGGAGCCGGAGATTATCAAAGAGCTGGTGCGAGCTTCTGAAAAAGACCTACAGTATATTGATATGCTGAGCGGACGTCAGATCGGAATGCTGCTCAAACTGCTCGTTTCTATTTCGGGAGCAAAACGGATTCTGGAAGTGGGTACTTTTACCGGTTACTCTGCAATCATGATGGCTTCAGCGCTTCCTGATGATGGTGAGTTGATTACCTGTGAGATGAATGAGATGTACAGAAAAATCTCGAGCCCATTTTTTGCTAGAGAGCCTTACAAGAAAAAAATCAAACAAAAGTTGGGAAATGCTCTCGAAATTATTCCGGAACTGGATGGTGAATTCGATCTCATTTTTCTGGATGCGGATAAGATAAACTACCCTAAGTACTATCAGCTTGTAAAGGAGAAGATAAAACCCGGAGGAGTGATTGTTGTGGATAATGTTTTGTGGGGCGGGGAGGTATTGGAACAAAAGAGTCAAAAAGCAGTGGCCATTCATCAAATGAATGAGATCATTCGTGATGATGAAGATGTAGAGCAGCTTATGCTATCACTGCGCGATGGGGTGACCATTGTGAGAGTAAAAAAGTAGAACTTATATCACTGGATATTTATTCGCTGTGAGAGGTCGAACTCTGCTTCAAGCCTGAGTTCATCGTTCAAATAGAGACGATAATAGTATCTGTCATTTTCGGCATCGATCTCTTTTGCCCAGCGATTTGCTGCTCTGGCCGGACGTTCTTCTATGGTTCTGTGATCTGCGGGAAAGTATTGAATTGATGCAGTTCCTTCACTGTCTGCGTACCCGCCATAAAAGTTGTTATCATGCTGTGTTCCATCCGGATAGCGGTGATCGTGGCTTAAATGAAGTCCTTGAGGCGTCATTTTTACAATCCAGGTTCGGGAGGTATCCTCATCAACATGAAACGGGATACGGACTTCATCTTCATCACAATCAGATAAAATCATCGTTAACCTGGCGTTTTCAAAAAGATCGCCGCTGCTCAGATCCACAAAATTTGTGGATCCTTCGTAAGCATATCCGCAATATTGGGAGTATTGATTTAAAAAATCTTTTTGAGAATCTGTGTGTCCGCTGCACCCAACCAGAAATTGAATAAGCAGGACAGAAATAGCAATTCGCATATAGATCAGATTTTTATAAGATTACTTTTTACTTCCTTTATACAACTCATATTCAAATAATTTACACTCCAACGTCGAGTTAAAAAGTGTAGTTCGCGATTTAGCCCGCAACCCAACTTTTTTGGCCAGTGCCATATTTGCAGTGAAAACATAACCGATTTTACCGGGGCAATCCTGCTTCATAAAATCGCCAATGCTCTTGTAAAGCGGCCTTAAATCGGTCTTGTCTTCCAGTCGCATGCCGTAGGGTGGGTTGAATACAACAACGCCGTCACCATCCGGTATCGGGGTTTTATCGTAATCGCAGGTTTCAAACTCTATCATGTGATCCACTCCGGCAGTTTTTGCGTTTTTTTTGGCTGCCATTACTGCGCGTGGATCGTTGTCTGTTGCGATGAATTTTCCTTTCACATCCTTTACAGCTTTCTTTTTGGCTTCATCCCGCACTGTATGGTAATGGGCCTCATCATATCCGATGATGTGCATGAAGCCGAAGTTATTGCGAAGTGAGGCGGGCGCGCGATTTAGTGCCAGCATAACGGCTTCAATGGCAATTGTACCACTTCCCGTCATTGGATTGATGAAGTGCTCCTGTCCCGGCTTCCAGCGGGTAGACTGGACGATAGCCGACGCCAATGTCTCTTGCATTGGAGCGGCTACGGATGCAGATCGGTAATTTCTACGGGAGAGTGATTCACCGGAAGTATCAAGAAAAATTCTAGCCCCTTGCCTGTTCCAGTATAGAAAAAGAACAGTATCGTTCAGATTAGAGCCGGTATCGGGTCTGGATTCAGTTTTAAACCGAATACGATCCACAACGGCATCTTTTACTACCAGATTTGCAAACTGATCGTTATCGATGGTATGGTGATCGATACGAGAGGTTACAGAGAAATAACCGTCATCAGAGATCCAGTTTTCCCACGGTATCTTTTTTAGCCAGTTTCTGAGTTGATCAGGTGATTGAATCGACTTTTCTTCTATCAGGTAGTGAACCCGATGCGCAGTTCTTAACCAGAAATTGAGCAGGATGCAGTCGTTCAGAGATGCTTCAATTTCAACACCGGTTTTTCGTGTTGATGTAGGTTCAAAACCCAGTTCGCGCACCTCTTTTTCAAGCAGAGGGGCAAGGCCTAATGGGCAGGTGATACTTACGGTACTTTTCTCGTTAAAATCGGCCATTATTAAATGTCTTGTTGTGGAAATTAAAAGCTGTAAACAGGTTGAAAAGTCGTGATTCCCCTCTTGAGTGGGGACAGGCAACGAAGTGTTCAACGCAGTTGTCAGGTGTGTGTGTTCATTTATTTGTGTCTACTGTTGGCAGAGAATAACTCATTACTCAATCCGACTCAATAAGCGAATCAGAGTTCGGAAATCGGTACACACCCCTTGTTCTCCGGAACAACGCTTCGCGTTTTCTTTCGAACCTATCCCCTCTAAAGAGGGGAGGAATCATCAAATAAAAAAACCCGATCCGATATACAAGAGTAATCAGATCGGGTTCATAAAATAGTACTAATTGAAATTAGTTGGCAATTTCTACCAGCTCAATCTCAAATTTTAGATCTTGACCTGCAAGCGGATGGTTAGCATCCAATGTCAGGTTTTCTTCTCCAACTTCTGTAATACGAACTGGAATGGGTTGTCCATCCTGCTGATTTACCTGAAGCTGCATTCCAATTTGTGGTTCAACATCATCCGGAAGCTGATCTTTTGGTACAGAGATCACTAAATCTTCTCTTGATTCTCCGTAAGCGTCGTCGCTTGGGATGTCTACTTCTGTTGCGTCGCCAACGTTCATTCCAACAACGGCTTTTTCAAAGCCTGGAATCAATTGGCCCTGACCCAGTGTAAATTCTAAAGGTTCTCGTTCTGCTGATGTATCAAATACCGTACCGTCTTTCAATGTTCCGGTATAATGTACTTTTACGGTATCTCCGTCTTTTACTTGTGACAAAATATTTCTTTATTTTTTTTGTAGTGTTAATGAGCTTTAAATATAACCATTATATTACAGAATTAAGAATTTGAGCACTCTCTTTGGTCCCACCCGGCAGAATCTAAACAAACTTTTTGAATCTATTGAAACGATTGCGGTGATTGGCTGCTCTTCTAATCCCTACAGAACGAGTCATCACATCTCTAAATATCTGCTCAACAACGGGTTTGATATTATACCTGTAAACCCAAATGAAACAGAGGTTTTAGGAGAGAAGAGCTATTCATCTATTGATGAAATACCCGAAGATGTTAAAGTGGATGTGATGAATATATTCAGAAACAAAAGATACACGGATGATACCGTTATAGAGATTATCGAATGGGCTGATAGGAGAGGTCAAAAACCTGTTATTTGGACACAACTTGATGTAAGTACCGATGCTGCCAAATTAAAAGCTGAAGATGCAGGTCTTATTTACGTTGAAAATCGATGCATCATGGTTGATCATAGTTCATTTTAATCTTCTTCAGACTTTAATAAATTTTCAGTCCGTTCATCATGGAATTCATCCATTTTGGATTTTAAAATCATTTCTATCTCTTTCCGGTCTGTAGCCGGTACTGCCGTGGTAAACTGTTTAATTCGTTTCTCATTCCTTTTTTTACCGGCCATAAACTCTATTGCTAAAACTTCTTCACTTTGCCAGTGCCAGGAAACAACATCCGGCCAGACGATCCTTCTGTCTAAAATCAGGACTCCGTCTGTTCTGAATTCCGGGACCGGTTTCAGGGTCCAGGTAAACAGGCCAAATCCGATGAGTGAGAGTCCCGATGTAATGCGTATTCCGGTAACCGGCAGATCGATTAAGATTGATGTACGATAGAGTCCAAAAATAATAATGGCTGCTGCAAGCAGGTTTGGCGCGTGATCAATCCAGAATGAGCGGTTTTGATAGAGGATGTTTCCGGACTTGGTTCTTTCCTTGTAGAGCCGAAATGCGTAACCAAAGAAAAATCCTCCGATAATGGTGTAAACGCCCATCATAAATGGTGCGGCTACAGATTGTGGAAAGTATCCGAATGAATTGGCTATGATTAAAAGGGTGAAAAATGTTAACAGCCCAAGCAGAGTGTTGAGTACCAGGGGTGGTGTGAGTCCGTCAATAAAAAAGGATTTTCTATTACCAAACCAGGCGAACCCCGAAAAAATAAGGAGCAAAATGGTGCTTAATATCCACATAAATGGTGCGTATATTTAATCATCAAAAAGGGATGAAACCCTTAAGTAGAAATTTTCAAAATCATCAGTTAATGGACGCAAGATACAAACCGGTGTCGGTAGATGTTAGTAACTCGGAGCAGTTATTTAAAGTTGAATGGGGAGATGGGCACACTACAGAGCTCTCACTTTTTGGATTGCGTAAAAACTGTCCGTGTGTATCCTGCCGAGGGGGACACTCCGAAATGGGAAAATTTGAGCCTGAGCTTTTTAAGGTTGAGCCACCCCGCAAATATGAAATTGTTGAGGCTGAAGCCGTTGGAAACCATGCCTTAAAAATTACCTGGGATGATGGACACAATGCCGGCATGTACCGATGGCAACTGATACGCGATATGGATGATGCTGTTTCAAAACTCTGATTGCCAAGTCAGAGTTTTGAAAGTGATGCTATTCGAATCGCTTCTGTATTAAAATTTCAGAGACGGATCAGATCGGTTATTTAAGAACCTTGCCTCTGATAAGTCCTACGAGGCCGGCGATTGACAGTGCCGCACCGCCTGCCATCATCCAGATTGACCGATCACTTGGCGACCCTGTAAAAAATTCTTCAACTTCAGAGCCAAAAGATTGCATTTCCTGGTAACCGAAATAGAATAAAATCAAACCTCCAACAAGGAGGGCGGCTGATATCATTTTTCGCATAATGGTCCAATAGGTTAATTAGTGGTTGCTTTCATTATCGTAAAATTGGTCTCGCGCTTCAAGTAATTTAATCACTCGCTCCATACATTTCTTTTTTTCAAGCACATTTTTGGTGTAGAAAAAGACAGATGCGATGGCAAATGCCCACGAAAGCAAGCCCAGCACAAACCGGGACAATCCGCCTTGCTGACCAAATTCAACAAAGTGCATAATGCTAATCAAGGAGAAAGTAACAATGGTTAGAAATACAATAACGGCGAATATTCGCGTCTGACGCAGGGATTGGGTAGCCAGTTTCCGATACTCTTTATTTCGCAAAAGTTCTCTCTCCGTGAAGAGAAAAAAACGTTCATGCTGTTCCAGCTCTTCACGGATCATGGCAGTAAAGGGATCATTTTTACGCATAAACTATTGTAAGAGATTTCAAATATTGAATTCAAATATGTAACATAACAGCATCACAAAAAAATCAATATAGGAGAATGAGTATATGAGAGTAATAAATAGACTAATCAATTTTTTCACAGCGGTTTTAATCTTCTCTTTAACAGCTGTTTCTGCGATTTCTCAGCCCTCGCCCGACCGGCTTGCAGAAGAGATGATTAATAAAAATGCTGAGTGGTTATCACAGATTGATAGAATTTCTATGACCATGCAGCTGAATGAGGGTGGAATGATCCCGGATATGACCACACACTATGTGAAAAAAATAAACGAAAATGGAAATCCCTATCTGGATTTGGAAAACGAAGAGACCATGGAGATGGATTTTAGCGCAATGGCCGGTTCAGTAGACCAGATGGTGATGTTGATTCGCGGCGCAGAAAGAATTACCGAAGAGAGGTTGAATGGGGTGAATATGTACAAAGTTTTTGTCAACGATCGTGAACTGCTGGAGTCACTCGATCAAAGTGAAATGGAGATGGAGGATATGGACATTGTTTTTGATACCGGCACTGTATGGATTGAGTCGGGCACAATGCATATTCGAAAAGTTTTTATGGAGCAGACTGTAGACGGTGATAAGAACATGAGTATGGAGATGAATCTGGATGACTACCAGGTCTTTTCCGGTTATCCCGTTCCGATGGCAATGACAATGAAGATTGACGGTATATCATCACAGTTCAGCGAAGAGGACCTTGAAGAAGCAAGGCAGGCTATGCGCCAAATGGAGCAGCAGCTCAGTCAGATGCCTGAAGCGCAGCGAGAGGCTATTGAGAGACAGATAAAGCCTCAAATGGAACAGTTTGAGAAAATGCTCGAGTCCGGTGAGGGAATGACAATGAATATTAAGGTTACGGATGTGAAAGTGAATGAGTAAATAACACTATTCGAACAGAATATCTTTAAAGAGGCACAGCTGACGGTTGTGTCTCTTTTTTTATAGGAAGGGTAGATTTTTTAAGTCTACATTTCCGCCCGTCAGAATGATTCCAACTTTTAGATCTTTGACATCTAACTCATTTTCTAATATTGCCGCCAGAGGTACTGCACATGAAGGCTCTATTATAATTTTCATTCTTTCCCAAATATCCTGCATGGTTTGAATGATTGCTTCTTCCGAAACCGTATAAATATCATCAACGTGAGTTTGAATAGCCTCAAAAGTTAGAACTCCCAATGAAGTTCTGAGTCCGTCTGCAACTGTATCAGTTCTCAACACCGGTTCAATTTTTCCCGATTTGAATGAGCGATAGGCATCATCAGCTAATTTTGGCTCTGCACCGATAACTTTGATGTTTGGATTGCAGTGTTTAGCCCAGATTGCTGACCCACTGATGAGTCCGCCACCTCCAACCGGGGCCATCATGATGTCGAGGTCAGGATGCTCTTCCAATAGTTCTTTTGCACAGGTTCCCTGGCCTGCGATTACATCGGGGTGGTTATAGGGATGAATGAACGTTGCGCCCGTTTCGTCAATTACTTTCTGAGCGGCTTCTTCGCGGGCTACAGTTGTATTTTCGCAGAATATGATGTCTGCCTCGTAGCCTCGAACGGCTTTCACCTTTACTTTTGGCGCATTTTCGGGCATCACAATGGTAGCACTGTAGCCGTTCATTTTTGATGCCAGGGCAACAGCCTGGGCATGATTTCCCGAAGAGTGAGTTACGATGCCTTTCTTTCCATCCGCCTCTGTGAGTTTAGAAACTGCATTGAGTGCCCCCCTAAATTTAAAAGCTCCCACTTTCTGAAAATTCTCACATTTGAAAAAAATTGAAGCGCCCGTCTTTTCATTAAAATAGGTTGATGTCATCACCGGAGTGCGATGGGCAAACTTCTGAATACGCTGATGAGCTTTTTCAATCTCAGAAAAATCGGGCAGGGTAGAGGACATTCTAAAAAATGGATTGATTCAAAGTAATGTAACCTTTCGACGAAGATAATGATACGGGTAGAAACATGAAGACTCTTTAGGTAACATCGGTTATACTTTTTGAGTCTTCATGAAATCGATTATCTGGGAGTTAAATTATCAGTTTAGAAAATATCGAAAGCCGAGGCCTCCGGTAAAGCCAAAGTTGAAGTTGGGCGTGACATCAAATACCGGCGCCATCTCAACATAAAAATCGAAGGGTACATCGGTGAAATTGAAGTTGAGCCCGCCCGGGATTCGAATGCCAAAAAAGTTATTGTCAAACCCGGCATCTCTCCACATGTAGCGTCCACCCACACCGTAATAAAAGCTGAGATAACCCACCTCCCAATCGGGTGTGTTGTAACGGTTATGGATGAGATAATCTCCCTGAAGATAAAATGATGAATTGTTGTCAGATAGGTTGAAGCTTATTACGGAAGCAAGTGCGGCGTTGTCAGATACCCACCCTTTCATGGTAATTCCGGCAGGGTTTGTTACCTGAGCACCAATGCCAAACGCCCGATTATAAGTTGTGTCCTGTGCTTGTGCAACAGAAAGAGAAACTGCTAGTAAGAGTACGATAAAACTTATAGTTAACTTCGTTTTCATGTGAATCACCTGTATTGTTTAAGTGTCGATTTAGTCTTCAATCTGAATTTTACTGTATCAGGTCAAAAAAGATTCTTAATAATTCATATCTGTACATTTACCAGTCTAAACCGGGCTGAGTGATCTCAAATCCTTCATCATCTTTTATCTCCTGTACCATCTCTTTTACATCTTGCAGAAGTTGCTTAGCGTCAAAAACAATACCATCCTTGATGGTATATTTTACGCCACCCACTCTCTTTAACGTATTGGTATCATCTACCCGGATGGCTCCTGTTCCGTAGAGTACTTTTAAATTTTGTTGTGGATTCTCTTCAACAATGACAAGATCAGCGAGCTTTCCAACTTCAATGGTACCCAGTTGATGGTCATTCCCAAGTTGTTCAGCGGCCCTGAGAGATGCTGACTGGAAAATTTCAAGCGGGTGGAAACCGGCCTCTCGCATCAGCTCCATTTCGCGAATGTAAGCAAATCCGTAGAGTTTAAAGATGTAACCGGCATCAGAGCCTAGTGTGACACTCCCTCCACGATTTTTGTACTCATTTACAAACTGCATCCAGAGCCGATAGTTGTTTTTCCATGCTACTTCCTGCTCTGTTCCCCAGTCGAACCAGTATGACCCGTGTGCTCTTCGATCAGGCTGATAAAATCTCCAGAGTGAAGGAAGAGTGTACTTTTCATGCCATTCGGCCCGACGCTCTTTCATCAGGTCGCGGCTTGCTTCGTAAATAGTGAATGTAGGGTTGAGATCAAGCCCAAGCTCCAGCATTCGGTTCATTACTTCATTCCATTTATCACTGCCCGGTTTTGCAGCCTGTTCCCATAACTTACCGGCTTCTTCAAACCGATGCTGTTCATTGCTGTAGTTATAATCGAGCGGGTAGTTTTGTATCACTTGATCTTCAAACATCGCTTCCGGAAGCCCATACCAGTGAGTCAGACTCTGCAATCCCATTTCGGCAGTATCTAAAGCGTTGTTATAGACTACTCTTGTTTGGGCATGATGAGCCATTGATCCTAGCCCGAGTTTATTAGCCTCATCTAAAGCGGCTTCAAAAATCTCAGGACGAGCACCGAAGAACTTAATACCCTCTGCTCCTTGCTCATTGATAGACTGTACCCAGCTTCTGGCTTCTTCAGGTGAGTTAATTCCACCTGACTGTCCCATTCCAAATCCAAAATATGGATAGATTCGGGGAGCGGTTATTTCGTTATTACGACTTCTTTCAGCATGGCGAAGTGTCCAGTCACCGCCATTGAATGAGCCCGGTTCACGAATACCCGTAATGCCGTGCGCTAGCCAGAGTTTAAATACGTACTCCGGCACGGTCCCCTGGGCATTGCCGCCGATGTGGGCGTGCATATCTACAAAACCTGGAAGTATGTACATTCCTTCAGCATCAATTTCATGATCTCCCTCTTCGGCATTTGGTCGACGGTTTTCGTTGATTGGTACACCGGGATAACCCACATTTTGAATGCGAGTGATGCGATTGCCTTCAATGACGATATCCACCGGACCTGCTGCAGGTGAACCGGTACCGTCTATCATGGTTACACCACGGATAATCAGACGATCATAAGGCCCATCACCTTCGGATCGGTCGGGCGCATCCGGCATCTGTGCAAATGCAAGGGGTGACAAGAGGAGCGTTAGAAGGAGTGTGTAGATAAATTTCATAGTTCAGATTTTGTATTCCAGATTTTATTGAATGTACGATTTCAGATGGAATAGAATCGTAAAAAATCTTATTCAATTGACCTCAAATATGAGGAATCTGAATCTTCTAAAAAAAATTGTAACAAAAAGGGTAGTTGTTTCTCTTGTAGGTAACAGCATAAGAACTAATCTTATCTCTGGTTAGTCAACTAGTCACTCCTATTTATGCTGAACCTAAAGCATAGAGCTCCGGAACTGAA
>CAZHUP010000067.1:0-12845 GCA_964535495.1 uncultured Rhodohalobacter sp. | reverse complement strand
AAATAAAGAAACTGAAATACTGGAAGATAATTTGAACGGAACCGCGTCTGTGTCCCCAGTTGATGCGCTTGTTATAGTGCAAACGGACTGCCTGGAAATGTTACGAGGGCTACCTGATAGTTGCTGTGATATTTTTACCGACCCGCCATATAACGTCGGCAAAGATTATGGTGAGGGCATAAACGACAATTTATCTGACAGTGAATACCTTGCTTGGATTACTGAGGTATTAGAAGAAGCAAAAAGAGTTTCAAATGTTTTGACCGTGTACACGCCGCATAACTGGCAGGAAAAGTATTGGAGTGTTTTAGGATCGGAATTTAAGCAGATTGTTCTCTGGCACCCGGCAAAAAATGGTTTCTATAAAAACCTTGTGAATAAAACGGCAATACTTCTGACCAATGCAGAGCCGACTAAAGATGAGCAGGTGGAAAACATTTGGAAAGTTCAATTGCCTGGAATCGGGTATTACTCAAAAGAGCCAAAAAACGACCATGTTGGCTATACGACTTTAGATGTAACACGGAAGGCGATTGAACGACTCTGCAAATCTGAACTGATTGTTGATCCGTTTATGGGCAGCGGGACCACAGCAATTGCAGCAGAAATGGCAGGGCGGAAATGGTTTGGATCTGAGTTGAATCCAAAAACAATACAAAAGGCAAGTAAGCGAATCGCAGAATTTCGAAGGCAACCAACATTTGCACTATAACATGTATTTATGCGACAAAACCCGAAATACTGGAATGTTATATCCGCCCCTAAATCAATGAATACGAATCACAGGGCAATAGTTTTGTCCGATAATAGTGTCCGATAATATGACAAAAAAGACACCATACATTAAAAGGAATATTGACACCTCTAACTCCTTAAAGCGTGAGAGATCGAAAAAGTTCTATCAAACATCAACATGGAAGAATATCCGTAAAAGGAAAAAAAAGAAGGATAGGGCTAAAGATTTTGAACGTGCTGTTGATTTCTATGAATCACACTCTAACATCAGTTCGTTTGATCTTGATCGATTTATGCAATCAGACATGCCGATGTGTGAAGAGTGTAAGCGAAACGATAAACTAACACCGGCTTATTACCTGGATCACATTGATCGCATTCGCGCCGGTGGTTCAAAGGATGATGAAGATAACCTACAATGGCTTTGCAAAACTTGCGATGCCGTTAAACGAAGTGAGGAAGGAAGAGAATGAACAGAAAAGAAATTCTATCAACACTATTAGATGCCAGTGAGTACGGTCTACACCTTGTTACAATGGTTGGAGCTGTGGCCCTATTGTTATACACAGTGTACGATGTTATCACCAATCAGAGCTGGAACGCGCTGCTGTTTGTGGTTACTGCAATAGCATTGCTGTCAATCAATGTGATGATGAGAACCAAGACCTCACCACCGGGGGCGGGGTAAAACCTTTTTAAACAACCATAACCGAAACCGACCACCTAAGCGTTTTTTTTCTTACAAACGCTTTTCTATAGGGGGGAGGTAAAAACAGGTTCCATATGAAACTTATAAAGCAATCAAAAAAGAAGGCCGGGGACAATCAGTGCTGCGCCATTACGAAATCGGGGAAGCGGTGTAAGCGCAAAATATTTGATGGTGACCTTTGTCGGCAGCATTATGAAATGAAGCGATCTATTACCAGAAGGCTATCGGAATATCCTGGGGGAGTGCTGGATGAGCTGCCGGACCCTCCGGTGAATCTGTTGGGTGATTATAAGAATCGATGGAAACAGGTGTGCGAAATGCTGTTTGAATTTGATCAGCTTCGCGGTGGATACCTGAAGGAGATTCAGCACATGATTCTTCTGGAGATGCTTCTGGATGATATTATGGATGCCCTGAAAGATGGCAACATGAAAGACTACTTAAATGAATACACCACTGAAAGCGGACACGCTGGAAACAATATTAATGGTTTGTGGGTGATTAAGCGGGATACCGAAAAGGAGCTGGCCGATATTAAGAAGCGCCTGTGGCTTACACCGAATGGTCTGATCCACCTGGCAAAAGGGAAGGATCTTCTGGCCAAGACAAAAACTGAATCTGCATCACTCCGAAAAGTTAAAAGCTGGACATAATTAGTGAAGAAGTTAAAAACCGGCATTGATGGTATTGATAGTTATTGTGAGGATATCATATCCGGGGAGATAACTGCCTGCCGGTGGGTTGTAAAAGCGGTGGAGAGGCATTACCGTGATTTGGAGAAATCAAAGTCCGGTAAGCTGGAGTACTATTTTGAACCGCTTGCCGCGCAGCACTTCATTGATTTCTGTTATAAGCGAAAGCACTATGAGGGAGAGGTGGCCGGGATGCCGATAGCCCTGGGGCCCTGGCAGATGTTTGTGTGGGGATCCATCTTTGGGTGGCTGCATAAGGAAACAAAGCACCGACGCTTCCGTGAAACCCATATTGAGATCCCAAAAAAGAACGGTAAGTCTATTCTGGGCGCGTTAATTGCACTGTATGGTATTACTTATGACGATGAGCCCGGCGCCCAGGTCTATAATCTGGCCATCAACCGGACGCAGGTAATGAAGCTATCCTACCGGGCCGCCATTGAGATGAGTGAAAAGGATCCGGAGCTATCGGCGATGCTGCATGTGAAAAAGTCTATGGCCGATATGAAAATTGAGTGTAAGGAAACCAGCTCTTTCTTTGAGCCGCTGACCAGTAAGCCGGATAGGTTGGATGGATTCAACGTCCATATGGCGATTAATGATGAGACCAAGGACTGGACACAGCACGAAATATATGACCTGATGGAAGATGGTACCGCCACGCGGACGCAGCCACTTCTTTATAATGTAACCACGGCCGGAGATAACAGGCAGTCGCTTGGATACAAAAAGAGGGAGTATTCCCTGAAGATTCTGGAGCAGGTGATTGATAATGACATGTTTTTCTGTGTGATATACACGATTGACGAGGAAGATATGGAGCAGTGGGATGAAATTGATATATGGAAGAAGGCAAACCCAAATTTTGGGGTGAGTGTGAGGGAGACCTATTTCAAGTCACAGATTACGCGGGGCCGTGAGAGCCATGTGAAGAAGATGGATGTGCTTACGAAAAACTTGAATGTATGGGTGAATGCGGCCGCCTCCTGGATGAACATGGATTACTGGAATACGTGC
Organism: uncultured Rhodohalobacter sp.; assembly: GCA_964535495.1. Classification (GTDB taxonomy): domain Bacteria; phylum Bacteroidota; class Rhodothermia; order Balneolales; family Balneolaceae; genus Rhodohalobacter. The sequence goes on along the minus strand of CAZHUP010000067.1, from coordinate 9,692 downwards.
GGGGACGATCATCTTACTATTGATGATGTGAAGCACCTTCCTGCTATTATTGCGATTGACCTTGCCAGCAAGGTTGACCTTGCCGCCGTTATGCTGATGTTTTACGATCATGAACTGGAGAAATTCTATTTCTTCCTGCGAAGCTATCTTCCGGAGGAGTACCTGGGCGATAACGCAGACCAGAGCAAAGAGGAGCGTGCAAATAAAAAAGAATACCGTTCGTGGGCGGATCAGGGATACATTACGCTCACGCCGGGCTATAAGATTGATCAGGATTTCATCAAACAGGATGTTCTGGACTTGGTGAGATCCTACCAGGTGGAGCGTATCGCCTATGACCCATTTCAGGCAACAAAGCTGGTGACTGAGTTTGAAAAAGAAGATCTGCCGGTTGTGGAGTACCGCCATATTGTGAATAATATGAGTGAGCCGATGAAGGAACTGGAGGCGTTGGTTCTTAGTGGTGGCCTTACTCATAACGAAAACCCGGTATTCACATGGATGATCAACAATGTTGTAGCAAAAGAGGATGTAAAGCGGAATATTTACCCGCGACGGAAGGATGATGATGCAAAGATTGATGGCGCCATTACGGCCATCATGTGCCTTGGAACTTATATCTTTGAGCTAAAAGATGAGGAAGAGGGGAATCTGAGTCCGGCAGCACGGCGGGCCAAAGAGCGATTAAAGGAGGCGGAACGGGCATGACCATTAAGGAAAAGGCGCAGCTTGCGGATCCACATACATTTGATAAGCGGTTCAACCAACTTAAAAAAAAGAATCCGGATAGCACATACATTCAGATCTATTTTATGGTGGAAGAGGAGTACATCGATGTGTTTGGTGATACCAAGTACAGTAATTATGACTCCTTTCGCCGGGCATATTATGTTCGCCAAAAGAGGAACGATAAAAGTGAACATTGTTCCATTGATACATAACAGCATATCTGTGATCTTGCGTGTAGATGAATATATTTGCGCAGACCATAGCATCACGGAAGCCGCCGGCTATTGTAAATAAGATGACTGAATGGGGGTTCAAAAATCCTATTAGTCCTTCTCACCCATTTTTGCGATCAAGATCCGGCGCAGGCGTTAACGTCAATTCTGAGACGGCGCTTACCTTATCTGCCTATTTTCAGGGCGTGAATCTTTTGAGTAACCACCTTGCAATGCTTCCCTTTAAGGTACACCGGCCCAAAGAGCCGGGAAGTGAGAACAGCGTATCTGTATCTGACCACAGCGTGACGCAGCGGCTCCATTTTGAAGCGGATCCGGCGCGAATGACAGCGTTTCAAGCACGAAAGGCGATGAACCTCCACATGCTGAATTGGGGGAATGGTTTTGCAAAGATTAAGCGACGCGGTAATGAAATTGAATCCCTGCAGGTGGTGGAGCCATGGGATGTCACCATTAAGCAGGATCCGGAGACGAAAGAGGTTTTCTACTTCATAAAAGGGGATACCAAAGTGTATCGCTGGTGGGAGATCCTGCATGTGTTTCAGTTCTCTTTTGATGGGATTGTGGGCCGCAGTGTGATTGAGTTTGCAAAGGAGAGAATGGGCGGCCACCTTGCCGCTGAAAAGTATGGAGAGGCGTTTTTTGGGAACGGTACGCACATGGGCGGAATGCTTATCAGCAAGGAGAGCCTGGGCGGAACTCAGGCTGTGTCGCAAGCGGCGAAGAGCGAGATCCGCGAAGAGCTGGAAACGATGTATAACGGTCCAGACAACTTCCTGAAAATTGGGATATTTGACGGCGACATGGAGTATAAGCCGCTTCACATGAAAGCCAGTGATGTGCAGCTGATTGAACGAATGAAGTTCAGTGTGGATGATGTAAGCCGTTGGTTAAACATCCCTCCGCATAAACTCAATTCCCTGGAGCGCAGCACAAATAACAATATTGAACACCAGTCTATCGAATATGTGCAGGATTCTCTTCTTCCCAGGGCTACTATGTGGGAGCAGGAAGGCCGCAGGCGTCTTTTAACTGAAAAAGAGAAAAGAGCAGGATACTACCTGAAAATGAATATTAACGGCCTGATGCGCGGAGATGTAAAAACCCGCGGCGAGTTCTACCAGAGAATGATTGACCGTGCTGTATTTACCCCCAATGATGTGCTGCGCCTGGAGGATATGAACACCTATTCAGGCGGAGACAGACACATGATGCCGATGAACCATCAATTTGTAGAGGATACCAACGGAGCGACGGATGAAAACGAATAGATTTAACATTATGAACCGGGAGCAGATGAAGGATATTAAGCCCTTTAACTACTCGATCCGGAATGTGCAGGACGAAAACACCTCTATTCTTGATATTCAGGGCTTTATCGGCCGTGATTTGATGATGGAGCTGTTTTTTGGTGAAGAAAGTAAGAATACCGTGGAGAATCTACGCAAAGAGCTGCGTGAGATTACCACCGATAAGATTGTGGTGAATATTAACAGCCCCGGCGGAGATTTAAACGCGGGCCTGGTGATAAAGAACATGCTGCAGGGCAAGAAAGCACAGATTACGACTAATTTGTACGGGTTTTCCGCTTCTGCAGCTACGCTGATACATCAGGCCGGGAACGTCCGCCGGATGCCTGAGAATGGCGCATTTATGTTGATACATCGGTCTATGTTTGGGCTGATGGGATCTTTCAATATGAATAGTTTAGTGGCTCTTTTGGAGAACATGGAGACGATTGATAACGATATGATTAGCATGTATGTGAAGGAGACGAACGCCACAGACCAGGAGATTCGGGAGCTGATGGATTCCGGAGAGGGATACGGAAAGTGGATTAATGCACAGACCGCCCTGGAGATGGGATTTGTGGATGAGCTGTTTGACCCTGCCGATGAAGATGATCCGCTACTGGACCACATGACGCCAGAGAAGGATGAGGCGGAAAACATGAAAGATAACATCCGCCGGATTGCTAACACTTTTATGAGTGGAGATGATTTCGACGTTGAAAAGCTATCTATAAAAGCAGATGCGGATGGCGTGAAGGATAAGGTTATGAACGAATTAAAAGAAGAAGAACGTAAGCAGAACGTGATCGCAGAACAGCGAGCGCGTGAACTTCATTTACTAAAAATCAAAACAAGGTAAACTATTATGTCTAAACAAAACCTAAAACAGGTAAAAGAAGAGCGCGCAGACATTGTTCAAAAGATGGAAGCGTTGCATAGTGAGAATGAAGGTGCATTTGACGAGAATGCACAGACCCAATGGAACACACTTGAAGGCCGTGTAAACGAGCTGGATCATGTGATTAACCGGGATGAGTTCATCACCCAGAAGAAAGCGGAAAACTCGCAGAGCGTGTTCGACCGAAATACTGAAGATGGTGAGTCCAAAGAGCTCCAGAACTATTCCATCAGCGAGGCTGTAAAGCAGGCAAGTGATGGTAATGTAACTGGATTTTATCGTGAAATGAGCGATGAGGCTATGAATGAGCTTCAGAACGCCGGTGCAAGCCCACAGGGTAAGCGTGGTGTGGCCTTATACATACCGGAAAAGGTGCTTTCAAGTAAGAAATTGAGCATCCGAAACAGTATGACGGCCGGAACAGCTGCTGATGGCGGTAATGCCGTCCCAACGGAGTTGAGATCATTTATCGATCACTTGTATGATCGCATGGTTACCGTAGGAATGGGCGCCGATATGTTAACCGGATTGACCGGCAACATCGACTGGCCTTCTGAAAGTACAGTAGCGGCATTCTCTTGGGCTGGTGATGAAAGCACAAGCAATGTCGGTGAAAGCGAGCCAAAAGTTGGTAAGATATCTATCAGTCCAAAGCGTGGCGGTACGTTTGTTGATCTATCGAACCAACTTCTGAATCAGACCAGCCCATCGATTGATGCGCGTATTGAGCGTCAGATCATTAACGCCACACAGCGTGGACTGGAATATGCAGGTATTGCAGGAGATGGTTTATCCGGATCCCCTACCGGTATTCTGTCGACCAGTGGAATTGGAGCAGTGTATGCCGGAGGAGCGGCTGCAGTTGGAACTAACGCAGATGGTGCCGAGCCTATACGTGAGGACATCATTAATTTAGAGACTGCTGTAGCAGTTGAAAACGCAGATGTTGGCGCCCTTGGATATCTCACCAACGCCAAAGTTCGCGGAACGCTAAAGAATACCAAAGTAGACGCTGGATCTGGCCTTTTTGTATGGCCTATGAACGCTGATCAGCTGAACGGCTACAATGTAGGCGTAACGAACCTGGTCCCGTCTGATATAGAGAAGGGAGGTTCCAGCGACCTGTCTGCTGCTGTATTTGGCAACTTCAACGATCTGGTTTACGGAATGTGGGGTGGATTGGAGATTCTGAATGATCCCTATACGCAGGCGCTGAAAGGCGTGACGCGATTGGTCATTAACGTGTATGCTGATGTGGCTGTACTCCGTGCAAAATCATTTGCTGCGGTTCAGGACATCAAGACAAACGGATAAATTTGAGTGACGCCGGGGGCTAACGCTTCCGGCGCCTCATTCACTATTAATTCAGAATTATGGCTGCAAAAAAGAAAGCAACGCAAAAGACGGTAATTTTTACATTGAAACCCCCTAAATCCGCCTATTTTGTAGGCAGAGAGCATGTTCTACCTGCTAAAGAAGCAGAGGAGATGATCAAACAGGGATGGGCGTATGACCCAAATGAAAAAACGAAATCATCTAAAAATAAAAAGTAAATGCTGCGCACTCTTCACAGAACATCAGAGCCGAATCCTGAAGTTTTCGGGCTGGAGCAGGTAAAGATTTTCCTGAAGGAAGATCTGTCTCATAATGATGAGCTGGCAGAAGAGCTTGCGATTTCATCCCGTGAATGGTTAGAGGATGAGACCGGAATGAACTTTGGCGTGAGCGGATACAAACTATTTTTATCTAAATTTATTGACATTGTGATTCCCCGCTATCCTTTACAGGATGGCAGTGTGGTTGTAACCTACACAGACGACCAGGGAGCAGATCAGACGATGGACAGCAGTAGTTATACAGTAATTGATGAGGAGATACCGGCGCGTTTGAAGTTTACCGGTGATCTACCATCGTTAAAAGAGGATAAAGAGTACCCGGTATGGATAACGTTTAACGCCGGATATACCCCCGAAAAGACGCCAAAAAGAGCCATTACGGTACTAAAACTGATGGTAACGCACTATTTCAACCACCGGGATCTATCGGATAAGCGTGTGAACTATGATACACCGATCCCATACAGGGTGCGGCATTTGACCAATCAGCTGAAAGCGCGGAGGCTGTTATGATTGATCCCGGTAAAATGGACCGCCGTATTACATTTGAGGATCTGACAGTAACAGGGCGCACTGATACCGGTGAGCTTGTGCATGAATGGGCGCCTATTGTAAGTGAGCGGGGCGTATGGGCACAGGTGCATAGCGATGGAGGCAATGAGCTGTTCCAAAGCGATAAGAAAACGGCAGAACGACGGCGCGTGTTTGTTACCCGGTATTACTCGGAAGTAACCGAGGCCACTACTATAATGTATATGGGTATGCGCTATGATATTAAAGTACTGGAAGAGATTGGCCGCCGTGAAGGCTTATCAATAAAAGCAACTTGGACGCAAGGCCAGTATGAGTAAACTGAAACCAAATATCGTAAATGTATCTCACTTAACCATGGCGGAATCTATGGCGATGGAGAATGAGGGGTTTACGGAGAAGCCCTATCACGACACAGTGAATAAGCTGACAATTGGATACGGAAGAAATTTGGAAGATCGGGGCATTACCTGGGACGAGGCGAAGATGTTGCTGGCGCATGATTTGATGGAGGCGCACAATGTGCTGCACGGTGAGTTTGATTTCTTCAGGCGGCTGAGTGATGCGCGAAAGGCTGTGCTGATGGATATGTACCACAACATGGGTATGCGGCGGCTGATGAGTTTTAAGAAGATGCTGAAGGCGGTCCAGTTTAATGATTTTGATGAGGCGGCGGCTCAGATTGAGGACAGCCGTTATTTTGTGCAGGTGGGGCGGAGAGCCCGGCGCAATTATTTTATGATGAAATTCGACCGTTTTGCGGAAGTGAGCGATTCGGAAAATTATTTTCACGACAAAAAGAAGTAACAATGTCAGAAAAAGAATCTATCTGGTCAGAGTCGGGGAAATTACTGAACGTGGTGCAGATGCTGCTATTGGTGGTGACTTTCACCTATGTTTTTGCATACTTGCAGAAAGATGTGGAGCGCATTGATGAGAAGCTGGATATACAGACATCGCAGATTCAGTCCCTTCAGAAGCATAATAGCGCGACGTATGTTCGCCGTGATGTTTTTGAGGAGCAGTATCGACAGATTATACAGAGGCTTGATAACCTCAACAAAAAATTAGATGGGAATTGAGTAAACAGAAACCCATAAAACCGTATACGCTAACCGGTGATCGTGAGATTACCCGGGACGAGGCAATACGCAAAGTTGGCTGGCCGGCATACAATTTTTTGGATAAGGCTGCGGACAGAAAAGCGAGCAAGCGGAGCCGGATTAAGAATTTTATTAAAGGTGAAAATAAGCTGGGCCGGAAGGTTGGCCTGGTAACAGACTTAGCGATGTTCTTCCTTCCGTCCGGTGTACGGTCCGGGCGGGAGGCGGTTCAGCGAATCATAACCAAACAGGAGAAAAACATGCCAGTATTAAATGATAAGCCGTGGTACAGATCCAAAACTATATGGAGCGCTGTACTGATTTTGATTACAGGACTTTTGCAGGCCGCCGGAGTGGATCTGGCTGCGAATCCCGCCGCTGTGGAGACGGTGTATCAGGTTATTTATACGATTGCCGGGGCGTTTGGGCTTTACGGCCTTCGTGATGCGATTTCAAAACGTATTGAGAATCAGCCCGACAGGGCGTGATGGTGCAGCGGGTGCCGGTGCGTGATGCCATCACCGGGCGCTGGGCGTGCAGGAAAACAGTTCGCAGGATATCAACACTATAACGAAATAATTATGTTCACATACCGAGAAATACTTTCTTTTTTGAGGTTGCACGGCCCGCTGCCGTTGATGGCGCGGGATCGTAGCGGAATCCGTCCTGCGGTTCATATTCGGGAAGACAGTTTTCTGATGACGAAGATTCAGCTGGAGCAGCTGAAAGACGGTCCAGAGCGGAATTGGGTCTTTTCAATTAAGGTGGAGCCGAGCGCATGAAATACCTTCCACTGATCTTACTTTTTATTATCCCGGCGCTTTCAAACGCCCAGGTAACCACGTCCCTTCAGGATGGCGGTTATTTCTATGTGGTAGTGGAGGGTGATACGGTAAGCCAGCATGTGAGGGTGGATAAGGCGATTGAATCAGCGAGTAATTACACAGATTGGGAGATTGTGCAGGATTTTCGCCTGGCGGGACGGTCTTTTTTCTATGATGAGGATATCATTATTGAAGAGGTGACGGATACGGTGTATGTGAACCTACCGCCTCACGATAACTCATTTCTGCATTCCGTTGACTGGACACATGAAGTTGACCGTGAGACTGGATTCGAGAGAATTGTATTTACGATCGAATCAGATAACGTTGATACGCTCATCACAGAGGTGCGGTGTGGAAATGAGTGGCTAAAGAAAAGAGTTTACCCAGGAGAGGAGGGGGCAGGGCCTCCTGCAAACACTTTCAGGTATGGGATTAAGTGGGATTGTGATTCGGATCTGATCTATCAATTTCGTGCGCATAAAGGAGTTTGGGAGCAGGCTATTACCGAACGCTTTCCGGCGTTTGTATTTGAGCTCACTGATGAAGAGCAGGCGTGGCTTGATAGCCTTTCTGAGCCTACACCAGAAGGCGATTGGGTGCCTACCTGGGGGACGCTTACCTATGAAATTAATGACGATCTGGTGATTACCTTGCCGGAGCGCAGCATTGCCCGTTTGAAATGGGATGCCGTGGAGCAGCACACTGATATCCGGTATGAGATTATCGAGACGCTTCACGAATCGCACAGCACAGGGGCGCATATATCTGCCAGAGCCAGCGATGAGCCGAGACAATATAGCGTGGAGACGTACCTGCATAGTGACGGGCTTGGGGTAAGCATCTTTAATGGTGGGGCTTGGAGTAATCCGATTTCTATGCCATTTGAGTGGGAGTATGGCGACACGGTGCAGTATGTTGTTGAAGTTGTGGGAGATACTATCCGCATGAAAGCGTGGCAATTTGGAGAGTCTGCCCCGGATGAATGGTTTGAGTATAGCTCAGATGTTATTGGTGCGATTCCGGCCGGTCATTTTTCGATAGGATCTACCGGGGCGGGCAAGTATATAATTAATCATATTGAAGTAGAAATTTTATGAATCCAGCTGAACATAAATTTTTAGCCTATTTCGACAACACATTTGAGCTGACGATCCGCCTTCAGGATGAGAACGGAACCGCTATACCTGCCAGTACTTTTGACACGATAGAGCACAGTATTTATACATCTGCCAATGAGATAAACCCGATTGTTTCAAACGACTTGACTGACGGGATTACGGTAACGGATGGCAATATTTTATCTTTTTCGATTACCGCAGAGGAGAACAAAACTCTTTTTGGGGATGTTTTGTATCACAAACTGGTGCTTTCATCCAGTACTGGCAGAGAGACGTATATATCAGGGCGGTACATCGTTCAAAATAATAGCGGGTCACAGAACGACGGTGATTATACTCTTGTCGTTAATCAGGATAATCTTGATATCTCCCTGACCCTTACGGAAGCGAGTGTATCTACGGCTTTAGCTCTTGAAGCAAAAAACGACGCCCAAGCGATTAAGGACTCTCTCGAATGGAAGGGTGTATATGATCCGTCTGAGACGTACACAAAAGATCAGCGTGTATCGTATGAGGGCTCTTCGTTTATATCTCTTCAGGATGGAAATACAGGAAACACCCCTGTAGGGAATGAAGCTGATGTATGGTGGGATGTGATAGCAGAGAAGGGGGTTGACGGTGCAGATGGCACGAACGGAGACGATGGAGCGGACGGAGACTCAGCCTTTGTCTACATAGCCTACGCAGACGATGACACGGGTACAGGCTTTACAACGACGTTCGATGCTTCAAAGGATTACATCGCTGTTAAGAGTACCGATACCGAGATTGCCACGCCTACCGCTTCGGATTTTACGGGGCTTTGGAAAAATTACAAAGGAGCGCAAGGCGAAGGCATAGGCACTCACGAAACGACCGTAGGTAATCACGATGATATTAATCTCGGCACCAAAACCGAAGGGCGTGGGTTATTGTTCGATGCTTCGGGTGATTTAATTGAGAGTAGTGATAAGTTAGCTACGTCTCAGGAGGTTGATGATAAGGCCTCATTATCAGTGAAGCCTGCAAATGCTTTTGGCAACCTTCATAATTCACACAGGTGGGATACTTTTCAGCGTCCTGACGGTTCGCTTGGTACAAGCGATGGTGGTCAGGATTGGGTTGAATTGGTTGGTGGCGGGTCTATCATTAACGGGGAAGCAAGAATAACAAATAATGATGATATTGCTTATTTGCCCTTAACGTGGCCAGGCGACAGGCGCGGATTTTTAGTAACCTCTCATTTGAGAAGTCGCGTTGGTACAGTCCAAAACGCGAAAATATTACTAATTGAATCTGCATCAAGGTTTGTGTCTGTAGAAACAAACAGCGGATTCAGGCGCGTTAGAATTGCAAAGGTTTATAA
>CAZHUP010000066.1:1324-12868 GCA_964535495.1 uncultured Rhodohalobacter sp. | reverse complement strand
TGAAGCCTGAGACCTGTACTACGTCTGTCTCTTCTTCTGTTCGGCAGCGGGGAAGAGAATGTTGTTAAGAATCAACCGATATCCCGGACTGTTTGTATGCAAACTCAAGTCAGTTGGAGGATCACCTACCCGGTGCGTGTAATCTTCCGGATCGTGTCCGCCATAAAATGTGAACGTGCCGGTACCGTAATTTCCATGGATATACTTCACCTGATCACGTCCGGGTGATTCAGCCAGTATAACGGCACTGCTCTTAATTTTATCTCTCTGAAAGGCGGTTGCCTGTCCGTAAAAACCGCGAATACTGCTTACATGATTTTGAGTGAGCATGGTGGGAACCGGATCCCATTTCGCGGAAAAATCGAAAAGTGTAAAATAGTCGAGACTCTCACTGATACTGTTCAGATCCACCTCTATATCTATCGTGGCATGTTCGTACTCATAGGGATCTGTAACAACCTCGAAATTTTCAAAAGCGAAGGTGTGATCGAAATTGAGCCGATTGTTAACATCCGGGGTGACCGGATCCCCATCTATCTCCGTTGGGATGATATCCAACCCTTCTGCAGCCAGGGCGATGTCGAATGTGTCGGTTGCCGAACACATGGCAAACATAAACCCGCCGTTACCGACAAAATCACGTATTTCGTGAACAACATCGAGTTTGAGGTGACTCACTTTTTCATATCCCAGCTCTTCGGCCAGTGCCCGTTTCTCCTGAACCTGGTTGATATACCACGGAGCATTACGATACATACTCCAGAATTTCCCGAACTGCCCCGTGAAATCCTCGTGATGAAGGTGCAGCCAGTCGTAATCACTCAATTCACCAGAAAGTACTTCGCGATCATATACTGTATCGTACGGTATTTCAGCATAGTCGAGAGCAAGAGTTACGGCGTCATCCCACGGCAGTGCACCCGGGGGGGTGTAGACCGCAATATTCGGAGCGGCCTCTAGATTCACAGCCGCCATATTTACTCCGGGATTCTCAACCTCGCTGATGATTTGAGACGCCTGAGATTCGGGTATAATTTCAACTCTCACATTTCTTACCCTGCTCTTTCTAACAATGTCGTGAGTCTCTGATGTGAGAAAACTGCCGCCTCTGTAGTTTAAAAGCCACTGACCGGTTTCTCCTTCTTTCAGATGGTTGAAAATGATTCCATACGCTTTCAGATGATTGGTTTGTGAACCATCCATAGGAATTAATACACGATTCTGAGCGGTTGATTCCATGAAACTAAATCCGATAAATAGAGATGCAATCAATGCTGTGCTGATAAATTTCATTACAAATACTCGGTTTGAAATTGTTGCAGTTTTTCCCTTGCAAACGATGCATAAAATCCATCGGGGAATGTCAGGATTAAATCCTCAAAAAACTCTTCTGCGTCTGTCATAGTAAATTCCAGCTGCAGATCAGAATTAAAGAACTTCTCTTCCGCTGTAAGGTCTCGGTTAATGATGATACTGCCCTCGACGATTTGTTCAACAAGGAGCGCACGATCCCACATTAACCGTTCAAGCAGGGGAGATCCTGAATTGGAATCAATCTGATTATTTAACAAATGCAGCTTCATTGCACTGAACTCTTCAGGCAAAGCGGTTGACAGTTCAACCGTTAAATCATCAGCAAGCACTGCCCGTGGATCCTCCAGGAGCGGAGAAAGCTGATCCACTGCACGATCATAATCTCCGGTGTGGAGCGCAAACATACCTTCGCCAAGAGTTTTCAGGGATGAACCGGTGGTATCGGCACGCATTCCGTTTTGAATCCACATACGAAGTTTAATGGCGTCGTTGGCGTAATAAGAGTCGTTGCGTCTTTCCAGCGAACGAAGCTGAATTTCAGCAAACTCAGAGTCACCTGCAAAAAAGTCGGAAAGAGCAGAAAAATACCGGACTTTTTCGGAAAGATTGGATTGATCGGTTGCCCGGTCTGCTCTTGCCAAATGTTGTCGTGCAGAACTAAAATTTTGATCAAAAATGGCTAACCGACCCTCAGTATAGAGAGTGTAGGGATCACCGGAGCCGGAAATTTCCCTCAACGTTTGAAACCACTGACCGGCGTTGTCACGATCTTTAAAAACATCTAAAGAGAGTTCTACAAGTCTGGAGAGAACCCTGTCGGCCTGCTCATATTCTGGTCGTTGATCAATTAAATCCTTGGCAGTTTGATAAGACTTTTTATATAGCGTTCGAATGGAATCAGTGGGGGTTAAATTGTTCTGTTCAGCAAAATTGGCCCACTGCAAATAGGTATTGCTGAGTTCATCATAAGAGCGAAATCGTGTAGATAAATTTGTGCTCTCTTTATAAAAGTCATAGGCATTTTCAGCGTGTTTAAACTGTTTGGCCGATAGAAAGCGACTTCCCAGTGAGAAAAGGGAATAGACCGTATGCGGTGTCTGCTCCTCGTAAAGTCTTGCAAAATTGTATGCGCGTTCATACTGTTCTGTTTCCAACAGCAGCCAGGAAAGCAGCTGGTAGAGTGAAGAGTACGCCTCGTGAGATGTTTCGAGATCGAGCATCAGATCTTCCAGTTCAAACGAAGCTATGTCGTATAACTGCTGATCTCTCATCTGAAAAAAACGCTGCTGAACGATTGCCATCTGCCGTGGAGACTCAAGAATCAGGCGATAGTACTCATTTACAGATTCATCAAATCTGCCTGCCTGCATGTAGGTGTTTGCAAGCTCATTCAGGAATAGTGTCTGATTGTCGAGCAGATCCCGAGCCTGGCGGTACGTACGTATCGCTTCATCATATTCTCTCCGGCTGTTCATCGAAGACGCTATGATATAGTGAGCCTGTATGTTTCCGTTACTGTTTTCGAGAGCGTTTCGCCATACTTCCACTGCTTCATCCCGCTGACCTTTCAGGTGTAAAATTTCGCCAAGTGTTCCCCTTGCCTGAAGGCCTAAGTAACCGCGCTCGATTTGATTTCTCGCTATCTCTTCTGCACGATCCAGCTCACTGGTTTTTATTAAAACGTCAATCAAACGATCAAAATAGACATGAGATGCCGGATTTTGTTCGTGTAGATCGACCAGGATGGGTATCGCCTCTTCATAATTCTGCTGCTGCATCAATCGTGTTGTAGTCTGAAAATCTCTGTTTTGGGAGAGAGAAATATCAGCCAGCAGTAAAGAGATTAATAGTAAAAGGGGAAAGCCTTTTTTTAGCATCAGGAGTGTGTAAACAGTTGATTAAATATTTTTGGAAAGTGATGTTTTACTTTTTGATAAAAAGCGTGCAGGGGAAAACCGACGACGTTATTATAGTCACCTTGAATTTGTTTGACAAATACCGCACCAAAATCATCCTGTATTCCATAGGAACCGGCTTTGTCCATCGGACTTCCCGTTGCAACATATTTCCGGATTTCTGAATCTTCTAACGCCCCGAATGTTACTTTCGTCTCTTCAGAGAAGGTGTGGCTGTTTAATGTTTTTCCATTTTTGTCAGTCACTGCGAGATATACACCGCTGTAAACTTCATGTGTTTGAGTGCTTAGATTCCGCAGCATCGATTCCGCGTCACTTTCGTCAACCGGTTTACCCAAATACTTTCCATTCAGCGTAACGATGGTGTCTGCCGCTATGATAAATGAGTTCGGATTAATTTGAAGAACGGATTCTCCCTTTTGTCGCGCAAGAGATTCCACCAAATGACCGGGGGAGAGGCTCTCATCCATAACTTCTTCAATGTGTGAGGGAGAAACTTTAAATGTAAGATTGATCTGTTTTAGTAACTGAGCGCGTCTGGGACTGGCCGATGCCAATATGATTTTCATTATTTATTAATCTCTATGAAAGAACATTTTTCAGGTTTCCGATATTTGAATAACTTAAACATCGATTGAACTTATTGAAAGTTTCCATTCCGGTATTCAAAAATTATGTATCCTAACATCAAACAGAATGGATGTCAGCTTTCTTTAAGTTCCGGTTTACTAAAAAAAACAAACACTAAATTATTTATCAGTATGTCTGCAAGGCGGCGAAATAAGAAAGATACAAAACCGATGCTCTTCACTCCCTTAAATTATAAGTTGATAGGATTGGGAGTATTACTGATAGTAGTTGGTTTCACGGCAATGAGGTTGGAGAATGAGGTATATGGTATAATATCTCTCTATTTTTCTCCCGTCATTATTTTGGCCGGCTATATTGTAGTGATCTATGCGATTCTCAAGCGCGACCATAAGTTGGAAGAATCCTCACCCAAAACTTCCTGATAACTGTTTTGGACAGGCTCATAAACTATCTTTTCTGGATTGTTGTCATTTTTCTTTTCGTACTGGAGGGAAAACTGAGTGATCATTTGATGATCCTTGCCGGATTGGGCCTGTCTATCACTGTTGCTTACCTGGCTTTTTTTCTAAACTGGATTACCCTGGATGCTAAGAATTCGGCCATTATTTTGGGTACGATTACTTTTGGGTTTGGCGGTATTTGGCCTGCTCTTGCTTTGATTTTCTTCTTTTTAAGCAGTAGCCTGATTACCCGTAATAAACGTGAAGATGGTAATCTCTCCGGCTCTGTTCCTCTCAGATCAGATGATCCATACCACAATAGCAGAAGAGACGGCTATCAGATCTGGGCAAACGGATTCTGGGTTGCTGTTTTTTGTCTGGCTTGGTTTCAATTCGAAATGGAATTTATTTTAGTTGCCGTATACGGAGCTATAGCGGCCGCAACGGCCGATACCTGGGCAACAGAACTGGGGTCCAGAAAAGCCGGACGAACCCGTCTTATTACTACGTTTAAGGAGGTTGAACCGGGTACAGATGGTGGAATTAGTATTACCGGAACAATCGCCTCTGCTCTAGGCAGCATTGCGATTGCTTCACTGCTCTTGATTCAACCTGAAGCATACAATCTGAATATAGCAATTGTGGTTGCGGTTGCAGGGTTTGCCGGATCTGTAGTTGATTCGTATCTGGGTGCTATCTTCCAAACTCAAAATATTCAACTCTTCAAATCGGAAAGCATGGTAGAGCGGGATTCCATGCTGAAAAACTGTGTTGTAAATTGGCTGGCCACCGGAACAGGTGGTTTTATTACTCTACTAATGATTAAAATAATTACTCTATGAAGTGGTACAAAAAACTGCATTGGCAAATTATTATCGGAATGGTTCTGGGACTTATCTGGGGATTGTTCTCCAGCGTAGTTGGTCTTAATGAATTTACCAGTGACTTTATCCGGCCGTTTGGTGACATATTTATTACACTCCTGAAACTGATTGCAGTTCCGCTTGTACTCGCTTCGCTTGTGGTTGGTGTTTCCAATCTCAATGATATGACACAACTCTCAAGAATGGGAGGTAAAACGATCGCCATCTATATGGTAACTACTACTCTTGCCATTACAATCGGACTGGGTATTGTAAATGTAATGCAGCCGGGTAAGGCACTACCCGAAGAGACCCGAACAAGTTTAATGGAGAGCTATGGGGGATCCGTGGAAGGACGCGATGAGGCAGCTCAGGAGCTTTTGGATCGCAGCCCACTAGAGTTCTTTGTTGATATAGTGCCGGAAAACTTTTTTGAAGCGGCCTCCGATAACTCAAATATGCTACAGGTTGTTTTTATTGCCATTCTGATAGGTATCGGAATTGTTAAAATTCCAATTCAAAAAGGGCAGGTGTTAATAAATGTCTTCGAGTCATTAAACGATGTGATCATAAAGATCGTGGACTTGATCATGAAAACGGCCCCTTATGGCGTTTTCGCACTTATGGCAGTGGTAATCGTGGATCTTGCAGGCGATGATCTGGGGCAGGCACTTACCCTTTTAAGTGCGCTCGGTTGGTACACCATTGCTGTGGTTATCGGCCTTTTTCTGCATGTGATGATTGTCTACTCAAGTCTCTTTAAGATATTTAGCAAGATGAGGTTGAGAGACTTTTTCAAGGCGATACAGCCTGCTATACTGCTTGGTTTCAGTACCAGTTCAAGTGCGGCAACACTTCCGGTTACCATGGAGAGAGTTGAAAAAAATCTTGGTGTGGATGAAGAGGTATCCAGTTTTGTTCTGCCGGTCGGTGCAACTATCAACATGGATGGAACAAGTCTTTACCAGGCAGTAGCAGCCGTCTTTATTGCTCAGGCACTTGGGATGGATTTATCCATTGCACAACAGCTGACAATTGTTCTTACGGCAACATTGGCATCGATCGGTGCGGCGGGAGTTCCCGGAGCGGGAATAATCATGCTTGTGATTGTACTTCAAACAATTCAGGTACCGATAGAGGGAATTGCATTGATTCTTGGTGTGGACAGAATTCTGGATATGGTTCGCACGGCCGTTAACGTAACGGGTGACGCTGCTGTTTCGGTAGCGGTAGCGCACACTGAAGGTAAACTGGGAGCTCTACATTTCGACGAAGATGATATTGAGTCATAGAAAAAAATGCTTTTGGGCCTAAAGAAGTTTTTACATAAGAAGAGGCAATAATCCCAGGCCAGAAAGCATTTCAATACCTAACTCTTTCTTTTAGTGAGAGATATTGAAGTGATTTTTGTTTACTACAATCGGCTGAAGGTATCTGCTTTTTCTTTCGGAACAAAGGGAAGGGATTTGAGATCAATATATATGGCAACTAACTGAAATTTCCCATGGCATTTATTGCAATAATATTTACTTCCCTGGCTCTGCTTACTACTCAGACAGACTCTGTTGTTAATTACGATGAGAAGCTGCAAGAGGGTATTGAGGCATTTTACAATACAGAATGGGAGAAAGCGGAGAACTTATTCCAACAGTTGATTGTAGAAGATGAGACGGATCCGCAGCCACATTTCTTTCTCTCTATGATGCCTTTCTGGGAGTACTTCTTTATTGAACAAAGTGAGGAACTGGCGAATGAATTTCTGGATCGGTCAGAAAAGGCTGTAGATCTCAGTCAGTCCAAACTGGACAGTTCACCGAATGATACCACCATGGTGCTGCTTCTCAGTGGCCTGCACGGCTACAGAAGTTTGGTTGCAGCAGGAGAGAGTAATTACCGCGTTGCTATTCGAAGCGGTATGACCGGATTCAGCTATACCCGTAAACTCCTGTCTCTGGATACTGATCGCCCCGATGCCAGGATTGGCAGAGGGATGTTTTATTACATGATGGGAACAGTTCCTTCCGAATTGAGATGGGCCACCAATATGGCCGGACTGAGAGGAGACATGGAACAGGGATTTGAAGAGCTTAAAATTGCTGCAAAAAGTGATAGTTATGTCAGTAACGATGCTACAATGATGCTCATGTATCTTTACAATAAAGAAGAACGATATGAAGAGGCGTTGCAATACGCAGAAGAGCTGACAGAGCGTCTTCCTAAAAATGTAATTTTTAAATTTAAGAAAGCTGAAATTTTAGAAAATTCCGGCAATAAAGATCAAGCGAGAGAGTTATTTGCTGAGATTGTTGAGAGTAATCACCAACGCTTGCCGTCATTAACCGAGAAAAGCAAACAAAAGGTTGAACAGCTCACAGATTTAACACTAATTTATTAGAATAGGGTAATTAATTTTCCGTTTTAATCCCTATTTTTGTTACATAGTAAAGTAGAGTAAATATTAATTTCTAAACCGCCTATGGGGAAACCGTTACAGAAGGGAATTTTTACAGTTCTGTCTTTTTTTCTGGTCTTTTCTATGCTCTTTGTCCCTGACTCTTTTTCGCAGGTGGCAATGCAGGATGAGAGAGGGCTTGAAATTGCTTTCAGTGCTTCTGGTTCCCTTACCCAAACCCAATATATACAGCTAACACCGGATGATCTCTCCAGCTTTTACAGTGAAGATAGAGCTGTATCAATAACCGGTTGGGATGATCGTTCAGATCGCTCCGGGATATTTTATGTTCAAAAGAACAGCGATGATTTTGCAATTGGTGGCCTAAAACCGGAAAACTCATCATCCGATCGACTATTCTATTTAAATCTTCAAAATAGAACTTCTGCGCTCTTCTCCGGATTACAGATTGCATTTGATATGGTCTATCGACCAACTTCTGAAATCAGGGACTATTCACTACAGCTTCGGTATAAAATTGAGGGCAAATCCTGGACTGACGTTCCCGGA
Source organism: uncultured Rhodohalobacter sp. (assembly GCA_964535495.1). Taxonomy (GTDB): domain Bacteria; phylum Bacteroidota; class Rhodothermia; order Balneolales; family Balneolaceae; genus Rhodohalobacter. The sequence continues at coordinate 4,782 of CAZHUP010000066.1, read as the reverse complement.
GCTGTAGTAAGTAGTTCTATGTTTCGGGATGAGAGTGATGAGTGGAACTCTTTCTCTATACAAACCTCATTGGATGGAATTTTATTAAATCGTGATGAAGTTGTTGAGTTTGAATGGGTGGTAAACTCAAATTCTGTTGATGCAGAGGACATTCCGGTCGCATTTCAGCAGATAGGATTCTTCCCCGATATCTTTTCGCCTGACACTATAAACCGGGGTGATTTGATTGTCAGTGAAATCCTTCCATCTACAACTATTCGCGGTGAATCTGTTGAATTTATTGAGATATACAATCCAACCGAAAGGCCGAAAAATTTGAAAGGACTGGAAGTGCGCACTCAATCCGGATCACACTTCATTCGCTCAGATTTTCAAATTGGACCACACAGTTTTGCCGTTTTATTGTCCGGAGAAGCTTCTTTAGCGGCGGAAATGGATCAGGCATATCGTTACAGAGGTTCGCTATTACCGCACAACAATGGATATGTTGAACTGCACCTGGGAGAGAGAGAGTTAGCCAAAGCAACTTTTGAACGTTCGGATGAAGATCGCTCACTGGAACTAAATCGAATAGCGAATGCCTTTGACGGCTATTCCAGTCTGCAACATTTTCGACCTTCCAACACAACTTTTATGGGTACTGTATCCGCCACACCCGGAAGAGATGGTACTACACAAAAATTGTATACCAATGAAATCAGCCAATCCGGATGGCACTTCATAGCACCTCCCGGAATGCTGGATGAACGGCTGAGCCGATTAAACCCTCAACAAATACGATCATTAAGAGCAAAGGATGCTCTATCCACCGAACTTGAAGTGAACGAGCCTGTATTTCTATTTTTCGAAGAAGAAAGAGAGCGTAAGATTTATTCAAATCAGACTCTTCAAACTGTTCAAACAGAGAGTTTTTCAATATCCGGAAGCAGTGCGAAAGTGGTTACTGCCGCCGGAGATCAACCCTTTTCCTTAAATAGTCTGACCGATGAAGCGGGTAGAAAAATTTCACCCGTATATCTTGCCTGGAACAGCTCAAGCCAGCGATTTCAGCTGTTGTACGACGGGGAAGATGAAGTGAGCAGATGGACTCCGCTCATTGTTCATGAATCTGCCGAAGTTCCCTCTGTGAGATCTACAGAGAATAAGTCTGTTCAGCAGGGTGTCCGAATGGACCGTATGATCTCGTTCAGTCTATCTGAAATTACACGAGATGGATCCAGAAAGGAGTTGGATCAAAGTTTGATTGGCTTTATACGGGAAGAAAGAGGTCAGTCTTCAAAGAGATACGATCTGCCAAAACTCTTACCTGTATCGATTGATGAGCGTGTTAGAAACGATCTGAGTTTACTGCACGCAGCGTTACCAACCGGTACGAACAGGGCCAATAGTTTTATCCATTTTCCTTATGAACTGGATAAGGAGTATCAGTTTAGTTTAGGGGTAACATCTACAGATCGAACATATCAAGCCGTTTTAGACTGGTCAGAAATTGAAGACATACCCGATGAGTGGGTGTTGATTCTGGAAGATAATCTAACCGGCCGCGAAATCAATATGACGGAACAGAGTGAGTATGAGTTCAGGTTAAATGTATCTGACAACGGTCTCAAAGAGAAAGAAGTTGAACCCGGCACAATCATACCGTTCAATCCTTCTGGTGAAGAGCGATTTACAGTGACCATGAAGCCATTTGAAACTGCAATCGGCGTGAGTGAAGATAAAGAGAGGCCCGGCAGTGTTGAGTTGCGTCAGAACTATCCCAATCCTTTTAATCCGGCTACCAATATCGTTTTCTATCTGCCTGAACAGCAGCCTGTAAAAATTGGAGTGTATAATATTGTAGGTCAGCAGGTAGCTCTGCTTGCTGATGAACCACATAGTGCCGGAGAGCATACTATATCCTGGAATGCTTCAGAAATGCCAAGTGGAGTCTATATCGTTCAGCTTGAAGTGGGTAGTCGAATTTTTACAAGAAAAATTACATTGATTAAGTAGATATCTTGTTGAAATGGAGTTTCAAACTTTCTGATAAGCTAACGTAAACCGATTCAACGTTCTATTAGCATTTTCATCACAACAAGAATATCTTATAAAGACTCATTCATTTAATTACCATAAAATAAATTACAGTAAAACTATTCATGCAGTTTAAAACAGCTCAGGGCGTGGAAGTGCCCGAAATTGGCTTGGGTACCTATAAATTAATTGGAAAAGAGTGTAAAAAAGTTGTTACCGAAGCACTAAGCATCGGATATCGCCATATAGATACCGCTCAAATGTATAAGAACGAGAAAGAGATTGGCGATGCAATACACTATTCAAATGTTCCAAGAGAAGATATTTTCTTAACAACTAAGATTTGGCATACAAATCTAGCCCACAATGATGTACTGCAGACTGTTGAAGATAGTCTGACCAATCTGCAATCTCACTATGTAGATCTTCTTTTGATTCACTGGCCAAATAATCAGTACTCTCTGGAAAAAACGATCGAAGCGATGCTTGTTCTGCGCGATCAGGGAAAAGCAATGAATATCGGTGTCTGCAATTTTCCACTGGGACTGACTCAAGAAATTCTTGAAGAACTAAGAGTGCCAATTTTTACCAATCAAGTTGAATTCCATCCGTTTCTGGAGCAGTTTGATCTGTTGGAATACTCTTATGACAATGATTTCCTGATCACGGCATATAGTCCGCTTGCACAGGGTAAAGTGATGGAGAATGAAACACTTCGGGAAATTGGAGAAGCATACGGTAAAACTGCGGCTCAGGTGTCACTAAGATGGCTGATTGAACAGGAGAACGTTATTGCCATTCCTAAAGCTTCATCCAGGGAACATTTGGAGAGTAATATAGACATCTTCGACTTTGAACTGGAAGATGATCACTTCCACGCAATTGATGAGCTTGAAAAAAATCACCGGATTGTAAACCCCTCTTTTGCTCCTGACTGGAACAAATAGCTTTTCATAACTAAGGAACGAAAGTTCAATTAAACTCTTTTTTAGTGTTGTTAAATTCAACAATCTGAATAAGAGTTTATATGCTAAAACAATCTGACTATTTCATACTGGCCGCAGCACTGGTATCCATGGTTCTTTCGATAATTTTATGGTTTTCGGGAAATCAGGATGCCGGGCTTTTTGTGGGGATTTGGGTCCCGTCCATACTCGGTTTTGGTGCCTATTTTAAAATTTTAAAATATCGGGGCCGATCATGAACATCCCATTTATATTTTCATCCGGCATCATAGTAGTTATACTCTTTCTGATCGGGTTGATTTATACCTTCAGAGAGTTTAAAGAGATGGAAGATCATCCCGAACAGTATCGCAGAGATCGATCAGACGAACCGAAAATTGTAGATAAAAAAAAGTAGTCTTATATATCCTGCCTCTGGCTGGAAAGCGATGATAAGCATTTAATTATTTCAGAAGTAATATCGGCAATTTGTGAGTT
>CAZHUP010000066.1:0-1224 GCA_964535495.1 uncultured Rhodohalobacter sp. | reverse complement strand
CCGATTGAGCTAAGTCGTTCGGAACGAATCAGTTTCTAATCTTTTTGTATAAGTAACTAAACATAAATAAAAACAAAATAACAGATATGCTGTCGCGATCTGACTACTACATTTTAGCAGCCGCTTTGGTTGCCATGGTACTGTCGATCTGGATTTGGTTTTCCGGAGATCAGGACACAGGACTTTTCATAGGAATTTGGGTGCCTTCCATTATAGGTTTTGGTATCTATCTGAACGTTCTAAAATACAGGAGAAGGTCATGAATACATCGTTAGTAATAGGAGCATCACTGTTTGTTCTGATAATTTTTTTGATAGGCATTTTTTATACTTTCAGAGAGTTCAATGAGATGATGGAAGAACCGGAGAAGTATAGACCTGAGCCATACCGTGAAAAAGACCGCACCGAACCGGAGGTCGTAGATAAAGAGTAGCGCTTGGCAGGGTATTAACTCCAGACGGATATTGCAGACGCAATCACTTTTTGTCTTAATTTCTCTTTCTTAAAGAGAGTGTGACGAATGGTGATTGCGTTTTCATTTTTACTCTCCACTGAATTTGCATGGTAGATATGATCACCCTCAACAGTTTCTGACCTGTACTGAATTTCAATCTCCCGGCAACTCTTTCCTTTTTTTAGTGATTGAGGCAGGTAACCGGTCATCCAGTCGATATACTTTACATTATTAACGTGGTTGTTCATGTCAAGATCGGAAGTGCCGACTACGGTGATAAAGTCGGTGTTCTCGTCAGTCAGCTGTTTAACAGGTTTTTTGCCCGGTTCAATAGTGTGGGTGCTCTCCTGTAATCCAAGCTCTGATATTTCAGACGGTGTTCGAACCGGTCGCTTTGTATTCATATCCAGAACCATCCACTGACTGATTGCCTTGGCCAATATTTCTCCTTGGCTATTCTTTAGCTCATAATCTCTGAATGCCCGTAGTCCGTCGCCGGCAGTTGGCCATGTGGTCACCTCAATATTTTGCCACCGTTTTGGCCGTTGATTCACCATTACGTGCATTTTGTAGAGAACCCATGTTAACCCCTTCTCATGCAGTTGCGAGATATCAAAATTAAGATGATGAGCGTGAATACCCGCAGCTTCCTGAAAATAGTTGCAGATTGAGGAAAGTGTCGCATTTTCATGTTGATCCACTTCGTACGATCTAACTTTGAAGGGGATGGTGTAGATTTTTTCCATGATGAATGATTTTGTAGCAGGTTA
>CAZHUP010000065.1:0-12959 GCA_964535495.1 uncultured Rhodohalobacter sp. | reverse complement strand
ATGACAGATCAACGTTTCCGGAATATGAGACAACCCGGTTTAGATTTTCGTCAACTGCTTCGATGGAGATTGGAAAGGGTATTCCTGCAGTTTGAGTATCCGAAGTTCCAGCGGTTTCTGGAACAGTGATAATAAATTCTGAAACCTGACCGGAAATAAATTCTACTGAAGTCGCTGCGATCTGCGATCCGTTGTGAAAGGCAGTCAATGTAGCTGTTTCAATGTCTGTTGTTGATGTAAGAACTGCGGTATATGTACCGTCGAAATTGTCTGCCGCTTCAAGTGATGATTGATTCGAACTGCTTCCGGCGCTCAGCAAGCCTCGGTCCGTTTCTATGGTGATGGTTTCTCCGCCTGTATCTAATGCATTGCCAAATTGGTCTCTTAATTGAACCGTAATCAAAGAAGTGCTCTCGCCGTCGGCAATAATTTGATTGGGACTGGCGACCATCTCAGTATTGTTGAAGTCAACTACATCCGGGTTAACTGTGAAGCTATTTGAATTTCCGGAGATCGCCGGATTATTGCTGTCTGTTGCTGTTAAAATATGCTCTCCTGAACTGCTCAGGGTAACCGTGTAGCTTGATAAAACACCATCAGTAAATTCGGGGGTGATGCCTTCTCCGGTTAGAAATGATGCAGTGGAACTCAAATCAACGGTACCGGTGTAATCTGTAATGATTGTCCCTTCAGCGTTAATAGCAGAAATATCAATGTCAAAAGGCTCGCCGGCAATCTGGTCTGTAATTGCTCCTCCATCTGATTTTTCTATTAGAAAAGTTGAGACATCACTAGCATCCAGAATGGTTATTTCGGAACTGATGGCGGAAGTAAGTCCCGCAGCTTCAGCAATGATTGTTTTAATACCCTCAGTATTAAATGCAATGTCATCAAACAGTGCAGAACCGGAATTATTGGTTTGAACAGATGTAGTTCCCTGCAACTGGCCTGTACCGGAATTAATCTCAACTTCTACTGAAATACCACTTTCCGGAGATAGATTGTCAAATTCGTCAAATAGCTGAACCTCGACGGGTGGATTTAAAGTTATATCCTGAGTTCCTGAACTTGGCACAGTTACAAAATCAAGCTTTGCGGGTGGAGCGGGTTGAACTACAATGTCGGTAGAAACAATACTTGCCAAGCTTTCTGAAGAGAATGACAGATTGATTGTCTCTGCTGTTTCAGAAAAGAGGTTTGAAAATTCTGCAACTCCCTGTTCTGCTGTAATCGTTGTTGTTCCATTTAAAGCCCCCTGACCATCATTAATTGTAACTGAAACCTCAGAGGTACTATTTGTAGTAACGAGATTGCCGAAAATGTCCAAAAGCTGAACAATTGGCTGTGTTGTAAATGGCTGCCCCGCTATAGCTGATTCAGATGGCTGTCTATCTATTGATAGTTCTGCTGCAGAACGAGGCTGAACGGTAATAAAACCGGATGGTACAGATGTGGCATCTTCAAACAGAGCTTGAATTTGAGCTGATCCGGTTGTTTGAGAACTTAAGGTGGCACTTCGGAGATCATTCGAAGGGGTTAGATTTGTTTGACTAAGTCCACCTGTAATATTGATAAGGGTCCAGTCAGCTTCATCATTAAGAGAAACGTTACGAATAAAATTATCACCAATATCGCGCCCGATGGCATATACAGTGAGTGAATTTCCGGCCAGTAAATTTTGCTCTGCAATAGGAGTGCCTGAACCGTCTGCGGCACTTTCAATAATTATTTCACTGATACTCCCTGCTACTTTGTTAAGATTTCCGTAATTAAGGTCAGTAGGACCGGTTGTGCCCGTGTTTGTAATCATGCCCTCATCGGGAATAGTTGTGTTGGATGGCCTGAGCTCTAATCCGGAAATTGTGGCTCGTCCCGGTCCTTGCCCTTGTCCACTGGTGCTACTTTGAGTATCAATTGTTAGGGTTGCTTGATTGGCGGTAATTGACGTGAAAGAAATCTCAAGTCTTGTGTTGTTGGCACCGACACCTTCAATCAAGATTTCAATATTCTCTGCTGTTAGATTTGTATTCCATTCATACCCCGATGGCAGTGTGAGTACTATTGTCCCATTTTGTTGAAGCTGCCCGGCTGCAGTTTCCCGTATGGTCGGGCCGCTTAACGCGGTGTAATCTCCACCTACATTATCGATGGAAAGCCCGGTACCACCGGATGCACGAATTACGTCCTGTGCACTGGCCAAGCTAAAAAGCCCTCCAATGAGCAGAATGGAGAATAGATGGATTAAAATTTTTATCGACAGAGAGTTTCTCATACCTTCAAAAAGAGTGAGTACCTTGTACAAATGGGTATTAAATAAGATACAGAGTATGCCTTGCTGAACAGAATTAGAATGCTATTAAGTCTGTCTGTAAGATATAATTAATTTTAATGCATTATTTACGCTTAAAGAGTAATTAACACGAACGAAAAGGGATGAAAGGAATCATACTGGCAGGTGGAACCGGATCGCGGCTCTACCCTCTCACAAAAGTAACAAACAAGCATCTGCTTCCTGTTGGCAATAAGCCGATGATCTACTATCCGATTGAAAAACTGACCGGCGCAGAAATTGAAGAGATACTGATCGTGACGGGAACAGAGCACATGGGGGATGTGGTAAACTTATTGGGATCCGGAAAAGATTTTGGATGCCGATTTACCTATAAAGTTCAGGATGAAGCAGGCGGAATTGCCCAGGCACTTGGATTGGCAAGGAATTTTGCTGGTAATGATCCGATGGCGGTTATTTTGGGTGACAATATTTTTGAATCGAGCCTTAACGATGCGGTTCAGGAGTACGATAAAAGTGGTGCTCAAATCCTGATCCAGGAGGTAGATGACCCGGAGCGATTTGGAGTTGCTGAAATTTCCGGTGATCAAATAAAAGGGATAGAGGAGAAGCCTGAAAAGCCAAAATCGAACTATGCGGTTACCGGAATTTATTTTTATCCGCCCGATGTATTTGATTTAATCAAAAAACTGGAGCCATCTGAGCGAGGTGAGCTGGAAATTACAGATGTCAATAATTACTATATCAGGCAGAAACGTATGAAATACTCTGTTTTGGAAGGATGGTGGACCGACGCCGGAACCCCGGATTCCTACAAAAAAGCCAATGAACTGGCATCAAAAACCTTTTGACATGAAGTTTCTCATTACGGGTGCAAATGGGCAGTTGGGCAGGGAATGGGTTCAGTTTATGGAATTGAATCGAGTGCCATTTGATGCATTTGGATCAAAGATGTTGGACATTACCGATGGAGAGCAGGTTCGAAACAGTATAAATAAGTGCCGGCCTGATGTTGTGATTAATTGTGCAGCCTACACAAAAGTAGATGAAGCTGAAGAACAAAAAGAGTTGGCTTTCTCTGTAAATCAAAAAGGAGTGGAGCATCTTGTCAATGCATGTTCTGAATTTGACTGTAAATTGGTTCACTTTAGCACAGACTACGTTTTCCAGGGAAGCGCAAAGGATGAGGACATATACCTCAACGGTTACCCGGAAAATGCAGAAAAGGACCCCATAAACGTTTATGGTAAGTCGAAGAGAGCCGGCGAAGTAGCAGTAGAGGGAAGCAATTTGAACTTTCTTTTGATCCGTGTTTCCTGGTTATGCGGTCCTTATGGAAACAACTTCGTTAAAACTATGCTTCGACTTGCAGAATCCAGGCCTGAACTATCTGTTGTAGACGACCAAAAGGGGAGTCCATCCTTTACATTTGATGTAGTTGAAAAAGCGTTTGAACTCTTGAATAAAGGTAAATCGGGAGTATATCACATCAGTTCAAATGGGAAAATTTCCTGGGCTGATTTTGCTGAAGAGATTTTCAATCAATCAAAAATAGAGATTAACCTGCATCGAATCCCTTCATCTAAATTTCCCACAAAGGCTAAACGTCCGGCTTTTTCACTACTGTCTAATCAAAAATTAGAAAAAGAGGGTCTGAAAGTACTTGCTTGGAAAGAAGGATTGTCGGTTCTTTTAAAGAAACTAAATTATTCATCATGAAATTTGAAGAAACATCATTAGACAACGTTTGGCTGATTAAACCTGATCCTTTTAAAGACGATCGTGGAGAGTTCCTGGAGACGTTTCGGGTGGAGCTTTTTAAAGAGCGGGGTCTGGAGTTCGAGTTTGTTCAGGATAATATCTCCGTTTCAAAAAAAGGAACTATAAGAGGATTGCACTATCAGCTGCCGCCGGCATCACAGGGAAAGTTAGTGATGGTACCGAGCGGTAAAATTTTAGATATTGCAGTAGATATCAGGCAAAATTCTCCAACTTATAAGCAACACGTATCTGCAATTCTGAGCAGTGAAAACCGGCACATGATGTTTGTCCCGACAGGATTTGCCCACGGGTTTTCTGTGCTGTCTGATGAGGCAACAGTCTACTATAAGTGTAATGACTACTACAACAAGAAACTAGAGCGAGGAATTAAGTGGGACGATCCGGAACTCGGTGTCAATTGGAGAGTAGAGAGCCCGATTCTATCAGATAGAGATGGAAATCTGCCCTATTTGAGTGAAATGGATGAGAATGATCTGTTTTAAATAGCTGGATTAAATTTTTAGAATGTAACCAAGAGAAATGAAATTAATTATAACAGGCGGTGCAGGATTTATAGGGTCGAATCTAATCCTCTATCTGCACGAAAACTATCCGGAAATTGAGATTCTAAATCTCGATAAGCTCACCTACGCTTCAGACATAAACTATCTGGCTCCACTGAAGCAATCGGGCCGTTATCATTTCAAAAAACTGGATTTAGTTGACAGAATTTCAGTAAAAGAAACGGTAAAAACCTGGAAGCCCGATGGTGTTATTCATTTAGCGGCAGAATCGCATGTAGATAACTCAATCCAGGGGCCGGAACCATTTATTCTATCCAATGTTGTGGGCACTTTTAATATCCTTGAGGAGTGTCGCCAGTTATGGAACAGTGCCGAAGCCGATTCAATCAGCCAAAAACGATTTTTGCACGTCTCCACCGATGAGGTGTATGGTACGCTTGGGGATGAGGGATCTTTTACGGAGTCGACACCGTACGCTCCAAACTCTCCATATTCTGCATCAAAAGCGGGCAGCGATATGATTGTGCGATCCTATTTTCACACCTATGGAATGAATACAGTTATTTCAAATTGTTCGAATAATTTTGGTCCGCATCAGCACGATGAAAAGCTGATTCCAACTGTGATAAGAAAAGCTCTTAAAAAGGAAGAGATTCCGGTGTATGGTACTGGAGAAAATGTGCGCGACTGGCTTTTTGTGCGGGATCACTGTAAGGCGTTGATGAAAATTTATAAAGAAGGGAAAGCGGGTGAACCTTACAATATTGGTGGAAAAAATGAGTGGAAAAATATCGATCTGGTTCACCTGATTTGCGATATTCTGAATAATGAAGTGGGTGAAGGCCCCGCCGGAGACTACAAAAAACTGATTACCTTTGTTACCGATCGCCCCGGGCATGATTTTCGTTACTCTGTAGATATTTCTAAGATAAATTCAGAATTGGGATGGGAGCCTTCTTCTGATTTTGAGGGTGAACTTACTGAAACGGTACGATGGTATTTAAGAAGATATTCCGGGAAGTAATGCTCAATCAATCAAAAATTACCTCAGTGTGAAACTCTCCATATTCGCCAAACGGATCAATTTCATTTGGCAGTGATTCTATAAATTTTCGATTGAATGTCATTCCGGGTTTTAAACTGTTTCGGTGAGGTTCAGATACGGATCGCAGCTTAACGGTTACGCTTTTCTGTTTTTCAAGGAGAGTTAAAAGCTCATTATACGGTTTATCCCAGATCGGGAAATGACAGGTAAACCCAAGATTTTCAAACTCTTTTTCTCGCCAGTCTCTGATATCCTGTAAATGAATGTCTCCGAATATCAGGTCGCTTACTTTGTAAGGAGCAGAAGTAAACTCAATCTTTAATGCTGACAGGTATGACTGATTATCAATCGGATGGGAGAGTGGAATGGTGATGAGCGGAAGCTCCAGTTTTAATGCCTGTCGTTGAATTCGGCTGATCGGGATTTCCTGATAAGGTACTACGCCGGATTCATCATCATATGTTGTTACCAAAACAGGGCTGGGACGATTCTGGTTATTCCACTCTAATAGGGCTAGATAGGAATCTTTACCGCCACTCCAGAACAGGACAGGTTTTTCAGGCTTTGGATTTGTAGATTGCATGGCTAATTTCCACGGAATGATCGGGTTACTACCCCTGTTTGAATCACAAATATAAATATCAAACTACAAAAAGATTTATCGATGAGTAAAAAACAGTATTGGTTGATGAAGTCTGAACCGGATGCGTACAGTATCGACGACCTGAAGCGCGACGGTCAAATTCGATGGAGCGGTGTTCGAAATTATGAAGCACGTAACATCATGCGGGATAAAATGAATGTAGGCGATCGTGCCTTTTTCTATCACAGCAATGTAAAACCGCCGGCAATTGTGGGTGAGATGGAGGTCTGTACCGAGCCCTACCCCGATCCGCTGCAGTTCGATCCGGACAGCAAATATTTTGATCCCAAAAGCAGTGAAAGCGATCCCCGATGGCAGCTAATTGATGTAAAGTTTATTCAGAAGTTTGAGAAACCGGTCACGCGTGATGAGCTTAAGGAACATGAAGATCTGTTGGAAATGCAGCTTTTTAAACGAAATAGACTCTCCATAACCGAGGTGACGGAAGAGCAATACAAAAAGATTCTAAAACTGGCCGACTCTGAATAATTAGGAAGGCTCATCGATTGATATGGTTTCCGATGAAGAACCTGGCTTAGAAGTTGAGGTTTTTGAAATCAAAAACTATTGTTGGAATATCAACTCCGGAGGAGTTATCTGTATATAGATAATTTGCGATAGTTAGATTCAAGGCTCCATCGGTGCCTCTTTTCTGTGAATTTTGTTAGTTCTCATAGGACGCACCTACGGAGCGCATGATTATTTGTATGGTATACTACAAACAGATTATTCCTACGGAATTTGATTGAAACTGATGTTGAGAACTATACCATCTGAAAAATGGAATTAAACGGATAAATATGAAAAGAGTAACGGGAGTTGGCGGGATTTTCTTTAAATGTGATGATCCGGATAGGATGAAAGAGTGGTACAATAAACATCTGGGTCTGGATACTGATGACTATGGAACAAATTTTGAGTGGAGGCAGGGAGCCAATCCGGAAATGAAAGGTTTTACCCAATGGAGTCTTAACAGCAGAAATGCCAAATACGGTGGTTCATCCAGCCAGCAGTTTATGATCAACTACCGGGTTGATGATTTGGAAAAGATGGTTGATCAACTCAAAAAAGAGGGGGTTCAAGTGGTAGATGAAATTGAAGAGTTTGACTATGGAAAGTTTGTGCACATCATTGATGCTGAAGGAAACCGAGTTGAGCTATGGGAGCCTAATGACGAGGAGTATGACAAAATTGTTGAGGGAAGAACTAAGTAGTATAGTTACTTAGAGTTTGTAACTACAGGTACAACAAAATTTCTTTTGTAGAACTGTAGAACTGTAGAACTGTAGAACTGTAGAACTGTAGAACTGTAGAACTGTCTACCCGATCCCAAAAAATTCAGCTTTCTTCTTAAAGTAGGGCTCAAATACTTTCTTCAATGATTGGTGTTCGGGATTGAAGAGTTTATCGTCAGTTCGAATAACTTGCCAGGCATCATTTTTTGCCTGCTCCAAGGTTATCCGATCTTCCAGAATATCGCCATATCTGAATTCAGGAAGCCCACTCTGCTTTGTGCCAAGAAAATCTCCGGGTCCGCGAAGCTTTAAATCCGCTTCCGCAATTTTAAATCCGTCGGTGGTGTCGATCATCATCTTCAGTCGGTACCGGCCATCTTTGCTTAGTTTCTGTCCGGGCATCAGAATACAGTAGCTCTGCTTTCTGCCCCTCCCGATACGTCCGCGAAGCTGGTGAAGCTGAGAGAGGCCAAACCGCTCGGCATGCTCAATGATCATAATGGAGGCGTTGGGCACATCCACACCAACTTCAATCACTGTTGTTGAGACAAGAATATCCAATTCACCCTCTGAAAAACGTTTCATAATGCCGTCCTTCTCTTCAGACTTCAGCCGGCCGTGAAGCAGTCCGATCCTGAAATCGGGGAATCTCAGCTTCAGCTTTTCAAAACCCATGGTGGCATCCTTTAAGTCCATCGCCTCAGACTCCTCAATCAGCGGGTAGACAATATATGCCTGATCGCCTTTGTTGATACTTTCTTCGATAAATTTGTAAACCCCCGGGCGTTCCTTGTCAGTTCTCACAGCCGTTTTAATTGGTTTGCGTCCGCCGGGAAGCCCTTCAATAATGGAGATGTCCAGATCGCTGTAAATAGTCATTGCCAGGGAGCGGGGAATAGGAGTGGCCGACATTACAAGTAGGTGGGGGTTGTCTCCCTTAAGCAAAAGTTCATTTCTCTGCTTAACTCCGAAGCGGTGTTGTTCATCAATTACAGCGAGCCCAAGCCGGTTAAACGCCACTTTTTTCTGAAAAATAGCGTGTGTACCTACTGCAATCTGACACGTCCCACCGGATATGTCACTCAAAATATCTCTGCGCAGTGCTGCGGATTGATTACCGGTAATTAATCTGTGATTGATACCCAGCGGTTCTAGATACTCTTTAATGGTGTGATAATGTTGTTCAGCCAGAATTTCCGTCGGAGCCATGAGCGCTGCCTGCATCCCACTGTCCACAGACATGAGCATAGACCCGATTGCAACGACTGTTTTACCGGCGCCGACATCGCCCTGAATCAGCCGATTCATCTGCTTACCTGATTGAAGATCTGTTCGGATATCTTTTAAAGAGTTTTTTTGCCCTTCGGTCAGCTCAAACGGGAGCTGTTCGTTGAAGAACTTTTTTGTGAGTAGACCGGGTTCTAAAACTTTACCTTCAGCTCTGGATATACGAATATTTTTAATTTTTGCCATGCTCAGCTCAAACAGAAAGAACTCCTCATATTTAAAGCGCTCAAGTGCTATACTCGCCTGCTTTTTTGTCTCCGGTTGATGAATGGCTCTGAATGCCTGATCTCTCCCGGGGAATTTATAGCGCTGAAGAATTTTATCAGGCAAAAATTCCGGGACTGTAGTTGCATTAAGTATCTGCTCATTCCAATCTGAAATCAGTTGATTGGTGATGTAAGCTTTAGAAAAGTGTTTGTTGCTCGGGTAGATCGGCGTTAGTGTTTTGAACTGCTCAACATCATCAGGGCCTGAAATCTGATCTACTTCCGGATGAGCCATGCTCATATAACGGCCATACTGTTTAACTGTGCCATATAGGGCAACCCATTCTCCTTTTTTAAACCGGTTGATAAAATATTTCCAACCCTTAAAGTAGGCGATTTTCATAGAGCCGCTGTTGTCCTGAACGATCACTTCAAGGCGTTTTTTACTCTTATAGCCGGTTACATTTACTGAATGAACTTTACCAGCGACAGATACGGGCTCGCCGGTTTCGCGTAGTAGTCCTATTGGCTTGAAGTTGGATTTATCAAGGTATCTGCGAGGGAAAAACATTAGGAGATCTTCAGGGTGATGGATCCCGGCAGACTGTAGTGCATTCAGCCTTTTTTGACTGAGATTATGGAGGTCTAGTAGTTTCAAATTGATATAATGTTATATAACAATTTATCTATAATATTTAGATGAATTAGCCGTATTTGGTCAGATTTATAGACTATATAGGATTTTCGAAACAAAAAGGAAAAAATTTGGAGAAATATTTTGCATATACCGTTAGTAAATCGCTATCTTTATCAGCTCTTGATTTTACGAAACCAAACTGGTAAAACTCGTGCCTACAATACAACAACTTATTAGAAACGGTAGAAGCAGCAAGGTGAAGAAAACAACCTCACCTGCACTGCAGAACTGCCCACAAAGACGTGGTGTTTGTACCCGTGTTTACACGACAACACCAAAGAAGCCTAACTCAGCTCTGCGTAAGGTAGCAAGAGTTCGGTTAACAAATGGCTATGAAGTTACAGCCTATATCCCTGGTGAGGGTCACAACTTACAGGAGCACAGTATTGTGCTGATTCGTGGTGGCCGTGTGAAGGATCTCCCCGGTGTACGTTATCACATAGTACGTGGTACATTAGATACAGCCGGTGTTGAAGATCGTAAGCAGGGAAGAAGCCATTACGGTACTAAGAAACCAAAAGGTTAACACAGGGACTTTTAATCTTTAGAGATTATGCGCAGAAAAACAGCAGAAAAAAGAGAAGTACAACCGGATCCGATATTTAATGACAAATTAGTCACCCGGTTTGTGAACAGCTTGATGCGTGACGGCAAGAAAGGCGTTGCAAGAAAGATTTTATATCAAGCTTTTGAAATGATTGAAGAAAAAACAGGCGAAGAGCCAATTGAAGTATTCAGAACGGCTCTGTCTAACGCATCTCCGGTTGTTGAGGTGAAAAGTCGCCGTGTTGGTGGCGCTACCTATCAGGTGCCAATGGAAGTTCGCTCGGAAAGAGGAACAGCGCTTGGTATGAGATGGTTGATTCGTGCGTCCAGGCAAAGAACCGACAAGTCAATGGCAATACGGTTGAGCCGTGAGCTGATTGATGCATCAAAAAATGAAGGTGGTGCGGTTCGTAAGAAGGATGAAACTCATCGAATGGCTGAAGCGAATAAAGCATTTGCTCATTTCCGATTTTAAAAATATTAGTATTTAAACATTTATTTTCATGTCTGAAGCAACGACAAAAAATGATCCAAAAATTATAGACCGAATTCGCAGGACGCGAAACATCGGTATTATGGCTCATATTGACGCCGGTAAAACTACCGTTACAGAGCGAGTACTGTTTTACACCGGTAGAAGTCACCGTTTAGGTGAAACCCACGATGGTGCGGCTACCATGGACTGGATGGAGCAGGAGCAGGAAAGAGGTATTACAATTACTTCTGCTGCTACTCACTGTATCTGGAACAATCACCGTATTAATATTATTGATACTCCGGGTCACGTTGATTTTACCGTTGAGGTAGAACGTTCACTCCGTGTATTGGATGGTGCGATTGGAGTTTTCTGTTCGGTAGGGGCAGTTCAGCCGCAATCAGAAACAGTATGGCGTCAGGCAAACAAATATAAAGTGCCTCGCATGGCGTTTGTAAATAAGATGGACCGTACTGGTGCAGACTTTTACAATGTAATTGAGCAGATGCGTGACAAGTTAAGCGCCAATCCAATTCCTATTCAGATTCCAATTGGTGCTGAAGAGGACTTTAAAGGTGTAGTTGATCTTATCAACATGCAGGGAATTGTTTGGGATGATGAGTCTTTGGGTGCTAAGTATGATGTCGTTGAGATTCCTGAAGACTTGAAATCAAAGGCTGATGAATTTCGGAAATTGATGCTTGAGAACATTGCTGATCATGATGATGAGCTGATGGAGAAGTATCTGATGGAAGAAGAGATATCTGAAGAAGAAATTAATAGTGCGATCCGAAAAGCTACACTGGCACGAGATATTACTCCCGTTCTATGTGGTACAGCTCTTAAGAATAAGGGCGTTCAGGTGATGCTTGATAAAGTAATTGAATATCTGCCAAGCCCGCTTGATGTAGAGGCTGTAGATGGGGTTGATCCGAAGGATGAAACCAAAAAGATGAAGCGTAATCCAAGTGTTGATGAGCCATTTTCAGCTCTTGCATTTAAGATTGCAACTGATCCCTATGTTGGTAAATTGACATTCTTCCGTGTTTACTCCGGTCAGCTTGAGAAGGGTTCATATATATTGAACTCTACAACCGGCGAGCGAGAGCGTGTTGGTCGTATCCTCGAGATGCATGCTAATGATAAGAAAGACATTGATATTGTACGTGCCGGAGATATTGCAGCCGCTGTAGGTGTTAAGAAGGTAAATACCGGTGATACTTTTTGTGATGTGGACAATCCAATTGTACTTGAGCAGATTACATTCCCGGAGCCAGTGATTAAATTGGCGATTGAGCCTAAGTCTAAGGCTGATGCCGAGAAACTGACTACAGGTTTGGTGAAACTGGCTGAAGAAGATCCCACATTTCAGGTTACTACTGATGAGGAGACAGGTCAGACAACTGTTGCCGGAATGGGTGAGCTCCACCTTGAAATTATTGTAGACCGACTTCGAAGAGAATTTAAAGTTGAAGCGAATGTTGGCCAGCCGCAGGTTTCTTACCGCGAAACGATTTCAAAACCTTTCGAACACCGTGAGATTTATAAGAAGCAAACAGGTGGTCGTGGTAAATTTGCAGATATCTCATTTGAAATTGGTCCTCTGGAACATTTTGAGCAGTTTGCAGATGACGATAAAAAAGTATCTGTTGATGAAGATTTCAAATTCATCAATGAGATTGTAGGTGGTAATATTCCTCGTGAATTTATCCCCTCTGTGGAAAAAGGATTCCGACAAGCAATGAAAAACGGTATCCAGGCAAGTTATCCTGCACAGAAAATTGGAGTTCGTTTGTTTGATGGTTCTTATCACGATGTTGACTCCGACCAAGTTAGTTTTGAACTCTGTGCGAAATTAGCATTCAGAAATTCTGCGAAAAAAGCCGGACCTCAACTACTTGAGCCTGTAATGGCAGTAGAGATTACTACACCTGAAGAGTTTATGGGTGATGTAATTGGAGATGTAAATGGACGACGCGGAATTATTCAAAAGATGGATAATAATGTTGAAGGTTCTGTTGTGAAGGCGAAAGTTCCACTTTCAGAAATGTTTGGATATTCAACAGATCTTCGATCACTTACACAAGGCCGTGCGGCATATTCTATGGAGTTCTCTGAATATGTACCGGTACCTGACTCGAAAGCTCAGGAAATCATTGAACAACAAGCTTAATAACTACTAAAAAAAGAATATAACCATGGCAAAAGAGAAGTTTGAGCGGAGTAAGCCGCACGTAAACGTAGGGACGA
>CAZHUP010000064.1:0-12968 GCA_964535495.1 uncultured Rhodohalobacter sp. | reverse complement strand
TGTAATTGCAAAACTTTTAAACCGATAGTTGATTCATGGAGAACATCCAATTCGATAAAATTAAACCTCTTTTCGAGCGATTGGACACGCTCAGGGGGTACCTTTGACTACGATAAAAGAAAAGTTACTGTAATAGAGTTACAAGAACAGACTCAGGATCCTGAATTCTGGAATGACCCGGATAAAGCTCAGCAGACAATGCAGGAGCTTGACAGGCAAAAAAGTCTGGTAGAAAAATGGGATGAATTGGATGAACTCCGCGAAAGCATTCGCGTATTTTTTCAATTTCTTGATGAAGGCGAAGATGTAGAAGATGATCTTCGCAGTGAAATTAATCTGTTCCGCAAAAAACTGGAAGATCTTGAACTCCAGAATATGCTCAGTGGTGAGGATGACCATCGAGATGCAATTATGACATTTAATCCCGGAGCCGGGGGAACGGAGAGCCAGGATTGGGCAGAGATGCTTTTCAGAATGTATACTCGATGGGCCGAAAACAAAGGGTATAAAGTTTCTGTTGCAGAATATCAGAATGGTGATGTAGCCGGATTGAAAAGCGCGACTATAGAAATTAGTGGCCCAAATGCTTACGGCTTTCTCAAATCAGAAAGCGGTACACATCGATTGGTTCGAATATCACCTTTCGACAGTAATTCGCGACGACACACTTCCTTCAGTTCGGTGTTTGTATCACCCATTATTGACGATACAATCGATGTTAACCTGAATGACTCTGATATTGAACTTCAACGTTTTCATGCCAGTGGTGCTGGTGGACAGAATGTCAACAAGGTGGAGACCGGTGTACGTTTGGTATGGACCGGGAAACTGAGTGACGGGTCTGAAGAGCGGGTTGTTGCGGAGTGCCAGCAGGAACGGTCTCAGCTTAAAAATCGTGAAAAGGCTTTGAAGATGCTCAAGTCAAAAGTTTACGAGCTTGAAAAACAGATTAAAGAGAAAGAGAAGCAGAAGCTTGAAGACTCGAAGAGCAGTAATGAGTGGGGATCTCAAATTCGATCATACGTTTTCCATCCGTATAACATGGTAAAAGATCATCGAACCAACCATGAAACCGGAAACGTGCAGGGTGTAATGGACGGAGATCTTGATGAATTTATGAAAGCCTACCTTTTGACTACAAACGTTGGGGAAGTTGCATGATAGTTGCCGGTGTTACCGGAGGGATAGGCTCGGGCAAAAGTACACTCTGTAAAGTGTGGGAATCTATGGGGGCAAGGGTTGTCTATGCAGATGATCTGGCCAAAAAACTGATGGTTGAAGATCGGTCTGTGAGGAGAGTGTTGATGGAAAAATTTGGAGATCAAACATACTCCCAGGACGGTACATTAAATAAAGAGCACCTGATTAAAGAAGCATTTCAGAAAGGAAGGGTTGAAGAATTAAACAGTGTAGTACATCCTGCTGTACATAAAAAATTTCTGAAAATAATTGAAAAATCAAGAGAGGATGGGATAGAAGTACTGGTTAAAGAGGCGGCGCTTCTCTTAAATAATGGTCGTACTGAGGAATTGGATACAGTCATTCTTGTAATGTCTACACAATCAGATCAAATAGAACGAGTACGGGAAAGAGACGGTGTTGAAAAAGGGGATGTTCTGGACAGGATGAATAAACAACCTGACTTTGAAAGTTTAAAAAGTTATGCCGATTATGTTGTCTATAATGATGGTACCATTGATGAGTTTAAATTAAAATCAAAAGAGCTTTATTTAAAAGTTTTGGAAGAATATCGGGATCATTTGTAAATATCTATTCTTCTGACTCACTTTTAGAAAAAGTGTATATAAAATTTGTTTGGAGCTATGGAAGCAACCTCTACCGCTACATCCAGAAAACTGGTTACACTGGATGAGTATATCATACAGGCACAGAATAAATTCCCGGGAGCTACCGGTGAACTCTCACAACTATTAAGGGATATTGGCTTAGCTGCAAAAATAATCTCTCGGGAAGTGAATAAAGCGGGAATTACAAACCTGCTTGGTGTGGATGGGTCTAAAAACGTTCATGGAGAGTCTGTAAAACGGCTGGATCTATTTGCAGATCAGCAGTTAATTTCAGCATTGGATCGCTCGATGATTACCTGTATGGTGATTTCTGAGGAGAATGATGGTATTGTTCGATTGAACAGTGAAGGAGGGAAATATATTGTCTATATGGACCCGCTCGACGGTTCATCCAACATTGATGTAAACGTGTCGATTGGTAGTATTTTTTCGATTTACATGCGTCAGCCCAGATTCGATAAGAAACTGGTAGAAGACGATGCCCTTCAACCGGGAGTGAGGCAGGTAGCGGCAGGATATGTACTCTATGGATCAAGTACCATTATGGTATACACGACCGGTTTAGGTGTTAGTTCATTTACCCTGGATCCAAGCATTGGTGAGTTTATTCTTTCAGAGGATAATTTTAAGATTCCAAAAGAAGGCAATATTTACAGTATCAACGAAGGAAGCTACAATTCCTGGGCTGATGGATTGAAAAAATATATTAAGTACTGTCAGGTTGAAGATTCAGCCACAAATCGGCCGTATACAGCCAGATACATCGGCTCCATGGTTGCAGACCTTCACAGAACGTTAATTAAAGGCGGGATTTTTATCTATCCGGCGAGTACTAAATATCCAGAGGGGAAATTGCGGTTAATGTACGAGTGTAATCCGCACAGCTTTATCATTGAGCAGGCAGGTGGTTTGGCGATTGACGGCAAAAAAAGAATCATGGAGATTCAACCAACTTCGATCCATCAGAGGAGTCCGATCTATATTGGTTCTCCAGACAATGTGAAAAAAGTGAAGGAGTTACTGGATCAACATGAGAACAAAGAATCAGTAAAAGAAGCTTAATAATTTACTGAATAGTGTAATTGATAGTCATTCCTTCACGAATGTCATGATCGAGGGCAAAACCTGCATTTACTTCTACAACATATTTTGCAGGAGATTCGGATACGATATTTTCGTGGGAATATGGAGGGGTATTTCTATGAACCCGCACAATCTCCATCTCTGAGTTTACAAATATTATATCGAGTGAAATGGGTGTATTAGCCATCCAGAAACTCCGGGGAGCTTCATCATCAAAAATAAACAGCATTCCGGCATCACTTGGCAGATCATGGACGTCCATCAATCCTTCACTTCTGCTATCATCATCATCTGCTAAAGCGGCACGTACCGAAACAATCTCTTCATCAGACTGATCAAAAAATGAAACAGTTGCACTGTAAGTAAGCTGTCTGGTTTCACGAGCTTCGGGTTGTGATTCAGATTCACCGTTACAAGAAAGTAGAAAAATGGAAACTAACAGAAGAAAATATTTTGCCATAATTGAGTTGCTTATTGAGGAATTAATGGATCAATAGTACATCTAAAGAGGTGAATTCACAAGTTTTAATAGTTGGTTTTTTCAACAATTAAAGTTAATTTTGGAATCTGAAAAGTGAGCACCGGAAGGTCCTCACTTTTTTTTGTACTTAGAGCAATGATTTTTATGAGCAGTTCCATTATAAATACCGTAAAAGAAGTAGCGCAACCCATTGTTGAACAAGAGGATATGTTTCTTGTAGATGTTGAGGTGAAAAATGCTAAAATCCAGGAAATATGGATTTTGGTTGATACTTCAAATGAAGGTGTTGACCTGGATGCCTGCGCTCGGGTAAGCAGAGAAGTAAGCTATATTTTAGAAGAGAAAGATTTTTTTAATAAAGCTTATCGATTAAATGTCTCTTCTCCCGGTTTAAGCAGGCCACTGAGTGATAAAAGGCAGTACCCTAAAAATCAAGGTCGGACAGCAAAAGTGAAGTACAAAATAGACGATGAATACTTAACTGTAGAAGGAGAATTAAAGACAGTTACGGATTCTCAAATTGAGGTGAAGCCAGAGGACGATAAATTGGTGATTATTCCGTTTGAGAATATAGTAGAAACCAAAATAGTCCCGAAAATTTAGCCGGTAACGAATTTAAATCCTATTTCCAGATGCAAAACGAAATTTCAAAGCAAATTATTCAGTCGTTTGCAGAGATTGCAAAAGATAAAGGCATAGACAAAGACCTCCTTCTTTCTATTCTAGAAGATGTTTTTCGTACAATGATTCGTAAAAAATACGAATCAGACGAATCTTTTGAAGTTATTTTAAATGCAGACCGTGGAGAGATACAGATTCTTCATATTCGCGAGGTTGTTCCGGCTGATGAATTAACCGATCCCGTGACTGAAATTTCTCTTGAAGAAGCTCTAAAGCACGATCCTGACCTTGAACTCTATGACGAGTATGCTCAGGAAATTTCTATTACTGATTTTGGGCGAAGAGCTGTATCTATGGCGCGCCAGCAACTGGCACAGCGTATTCGTGAAATTGAAAAAGACAACGTTTTTGAAGAGTACTCAGACCGCGTAGGTGAAATTGTTTTAGGTGATGTTTATCAGGTTCGCCACAATAAGGATATCCTGGTGAATCATAACGGTGTTGAATTGCTTCTGCCAAAAAATGAACAGATCTACAAAGATCGGTACAGAAAAGGCGATACCATACGTGCTGTGGTATCTGAAGTAAAACGTATAGGTGGAAATCCGACAGTAATTATTTCAAGAACTTCACCGCTGTTCTTAGAAAGACTTTTTGAAAATGAAATTCCAGAAGTTTTTGATGGAATTATTGAATTAAAGCGTATTGCTCGTGAACCAGGCGACCGCTCCAAAGTGGCTGTTGTTTCCTATGATGAACGGGTTGATCCGGTTGGAGCCTGTGTAGGGATGAAAGGAATTCGGATTCACGCTATCGTTCGTGAGCTTCAAAATGAAAACATTGATGTAATCAACTACAGCGATGACAAGATTGAGTTTATCAAACGTGCTCTTCAGCCTGCCAGAGTAGTGAAGGTGGAGATCAATGAAGACGGTAAACAGGCGAATGTACTTGTTCCTGCTGACGAAGTATCAAAAGCTATTGGTAAAGGCGGGGTAAATATTCGTTTAGCCTCAAAGTTGGTTGGCTGTGAAATTGATGTTTACCGAGAAGTGGAAGAGGAAGATGATATCGATCTGGCTGAATTTGAGGTGGATTTTGGTAAAGAAACAATCGATATGCTTTTCGAGATTGGATGCGACAGCGCACGAGCGGTATTAGAACTTGATGAAGATGAAATTGTCCGTAGAACTGAAGGGAAAATTACCAAAGAAGAAGCGGAAAAAATCATCGATATCATCGCATACGAATTTGAGGACGAAGAAGATTGATCGTACCTTTCAGTATTCGACTTTTTTAGTTTATAATTTGACAAACCGACGCAAATAAACATATATGACGGACCAAAAACCGAAGAAACTCTTTAAGGTAGCATCAGAATTTAATGTTGCCACTCAATCTATCGTGGATACATTGAGTGACAACGGCTTTGATGTTGCAAACCGGCCAAATTCTAAAATTACACCCGAGATGTACGAGGTGCTGGATGGAGTTTACGGTGACGACAAAGAGAAGAGTCGCGAACATGAGAAAGCAAGAGAAGAATACGAAAGCCGTCGGAATCAAATTCTTTCCAGTAGAAATGAGAGTGTTTCTATAGACAATTTAGAGCCAATTGATGAGGAAGAGCCAGAGGAGGCTGAAAAAGAGAAGAAAGAAGAAAAACCAAAAGAGGATAAAAAAGAAGCCGCTTTAGAAGAGCCTACACTTGAACCTCAGGAAGAGCCGGAAGTAGTTAAAGAAGAGAAGAAAGAAGAATCTGAAAAAGCTACAAAGAAAGTTTCTGCTGAAGCTGAAGAGGAAAAAGACGAAGTAGAATCACCAGTAGAGGAAACTGAAGAAAAAGAGGTAACAGCTGAATCTGAGCCTGAAATAGAGAAGGAAGAAATCCCTGAAAAGTCAGAACCTAAACCTGATGAAGAGGATGATGAAGACGAAGATCAGGATGAGGACATTGATGACGATGACGAAGAAGATGTTGATGTAGAAGAGGACGATGAAGATGATGAAGAGTATGAGGATGAGGATTCTGACTCTGACGAGGAAGTAGAAGAAGAGTATGACGAAGAGGATGAAGAGATTATTCGTGGTCGTTCAAACAAGAAACTAACCGGTACAAAAGTTGTAGGTAAGGTTGAGTTCTCTAAAGAGCCACGCAAGAAGCGCAAGACCAGAAAGCGCAAAAAGGATATTCAAGAGAGTGAAACACCGGACGCTAAAAAGCAGTCCAAGCCGCCAAAAGAAGAGAAATCTTCCAAGAAATCGAAGAAGAGTAAAAAGAAAGGTCGTCGATCTAAAGTTGACGAGGAAGATGTAGATAAGAAGATGCGTGAAACGATGCAGAAAATGCAGAGTGGAGGCACAGTTGGAAGTAAGCGTCAGAAGCGCAGAAGACAACGAAAAGAGGAGAGAGAGGAAGAGCGCGCCATACAGGAGGAAATGGAGCAGCTCGAAGAACAAATTCTTGAAGTGGCTGAGTTTATTACAGTCAGTGATCTTGCCGATGAGTTAGAAGTTAAACCAACCGATGTGATTACTACTTGTATGAATCTCGGTATGATGGTATCCATAAATCAACGCCTTGATGCATCTACAATTGAGTTGGTAGCAGCTGAATACGACTTCGATGTTGAGTTTGTAGATGCTGAAGAGATGATCGAAGAAGAGATTGAAGTAGAGGAAGACAAACCGGAAGATCTGGAGCCGCGTGCACCGATCATTACCGTAATGGGTCACGTTGACCATGGTAAAACTTCACTTCTTGATTACATCCGTAAAGCAAAAGTAGCAGCCGGTGAGGCAGGTGGTATTACACAGCACGTTGGAGCCTACGAAGTGGTAACCGACGATAATAAAAAGATTACCTTCCTTGATACTCCGGGTCACGAAGCTTTTACCGCTATGCGTAGCCGTGGTGCCCAGGCCACAGATATTGTTATTTTGGTTGTTGCAGGTGATGATGCAGTGATGCCTCAAACCATCGAGGCGATTAATCACGCAAAAGCTGCCGATGTGTCTATTGTTGTAGCTATCAACAAAATGGATAAAGAGGGCGCGAACCCAGATAAAATTAAACAGCAACTCTCTGAACATGGAGTAATTGTTGAGGAGTATGGCGGAACTAATCAGGTTGCCCTTGTTTCTGCAGAAACCGGTGACGGAATTGATGACCTGCTGGAGAAAGTTCTGATTGAAGCAGAACTGCTTGAGTTGAAGGCCAATCCGGATCGACTTGCCCAGGGAATTGTACTCGAATCTCGAATTGATAAAGGGAAAGGTACAGTAGCAAATATTTTAGTACAGAACGGTACACTTAAGGTAGGTGATCCATTTGTAGCCGGACCGGTATTTGGCCGTGTACGTGCAATGGAAAATGAACACGGAACTCGTCTTCAGGAAGCAGGCCCATCAACGCCTGTTCAGCTTATTGGTTTTGACGGAACACCTCAAGCAGGTGACCGTTTGATTGTGCCAAAAGATGAGAAGACTGCGAAAGAAGTTGCCAATCAACGTCAGCAAATTCGAAGAGAGCAATCACTGCGTCGTGTGAAACATATGACTCTTGATGATCTCTCCAGAAGAATGGCGCTTGGCGAAGTTTCTGAACTGAATATCATTATTAAAGCAGACGTTGATGGTTCTATTGAGGCACTCTCAGGAGCGCTACAGAAATTGAGTACAGAAGAAGTATCTGTCAATATAATTCACACCGGTTCAGGTGCAATTACAGAGTCTGATGTTCTGCTTGCATCAGCATCTGATGGTATTATTATCGGTTTCCAGGTTCGGCCTTCAGCCGGTGCCAGAAAACTTGCCGAAACTGAAAGTATCGATATTCGCCTCTTCAGTGTTATTTACGATGCTGTTGATGAAGTGCATGATGCGCTTGAAGGAATGTTGAGTCCTGAGATTTCTGAGCAAATGAAAGCGATGGTTACCGTCCGTGAAGTATTTAAAGTATCCAAGGTGGGTACAATCGCCGGATGTTATGTCACAGAAGGTAAACTTAATCGTAACAATCCAATCCGTATTATTCGAGACGGTGTTGTAATCTATGACGGAGAAGTGGACTCTCTGAAGAGATTCAAGGATGACGTGAAAGAGGTTCAGGCCGGCTATGAGTGTGGAATTAGTATCAAAGGATTCAACGACATTAAAGTTGGTGATGAATTTGAAAGCTACGAGGTTGTTGAAGAGAAACGAACCCTCGATGACGCACGGTAAATTGCTGAAGTAAAAACCAACCAATTAAAATGACTGATATGAGTGCGGATCCCAACTGCACTCATTCAGGTTAATTTAGTCAGCCAACGATTATGAGTATTCGAACAGAGAGACTAAGTTCTGTTATAAAAAAAGATCTGGGACAGATTCTCCAGAGAAATCATCAGCCATCGGGTACGTTTATTACAGTTACCCAGGTTCGAATGACGGAAGACCTCTCCATCGCCAAAGTATATCTGAGTGTATTTTCGCCTAACAGAGAGGTTGAGTCTGTTTACAAATACATAGATGATCATCAGGATGAAATCCGATATGAACTGGCTGCTAAGATTAAAAATCAGGTTCGTCGTATACCGGAACTTCTTTTCTACGAAGATGACACAGCCGAATATGTAAACAAGATCGAGAATTTATTCGATAAGGTACGTAACGAGCGAAAAGAGAATAAAAAAGACGAAGAGTAGATATGGCTATAGCCATTCCTCTTTCTGAACTGCCGGTTGTTGATCGCAATACAGACCCCAACTCATTTCCTAAAGAGAAGTTCAGCTTGGGTGCAGTTGTACTCATGAACAAACCTTTGGAGTGGAGCAGCTTTCAACTTGTCAAATTTGTACGTTATCGTGTACCGCCAAAAAAAGTAGGCCACGCCGGTACATTAGATCCCTTGGCAACAGGACTTCTTGTACTCTGCACCGGCAAGGCAACAAAATCGATAGAGCAGATACAGCAGCTTCCCAAAGAGTATACCGCTAAAATAACATTTGGTGCATCCACGCCATCTTACGATGCTGCACTTGAACCAGATGAAACAGCACCATGGGATCATATTACAGAAGAGAAAATAGAAGAGAAACTTGCCGAGGATTTCAGCGGGGAAATAATGCAAAAACCACCCATTTATTCTGCAATTAGCATAAAAGGGGAGAGATTGTATAAAAAAGCCCGACGAGGTGAAAAAGTTGAAATTGTTCCACGTCCGGTTCAAATTTATGAGACGGAATTGGTTAAAGTAAATTTACCTGAAATTACACTACGGGTTAAGTGTGGTAAGGGAACCTATATTCGATCCATTGCACACGATCTTGGATTAGCGCTTGGGAGCCGGGCCTATATGTCCGGTTTAGTGCGTACAGCTATTGGACCTTTTAAAGCTGAAAATGCGTTTTCAACTGAGGAATTCAATCAGTTTATGAAAACCTACTTAGATTGAGTGAATTTAATGATCTATTAGTGGTCGCTTTTAACAACTGAATTTAATGAGATGTCTGATATAGTCTTTTTGAAAGAAGCTGAACGAAATTTAAACACAGTGCTCACGGTGGGAACATTCGACGGCGTGCACGCCGGACACCGGGTATTGATTAAAAGAGTAGTAGATTTAGCCAGAGAACGAGATGCCCGAAGTGTTATCGTAACTTTTGATCCACATCCCAGGGATATTATAAATCCCGGAAGTGACGGTATTCGATTACTAAGTACTCTGGAGGAACGCAGTGAGCTCCTTGCCGACCTTGGAGTAGATGAGATGGTGGTGATTCCATTCGATCGCGACTTTTCGCTTCTAACATCAGAAGAGTTTGTGAGAGATATTGTTTGGGAAAAAATTGGCGTTTCTGAATTTGTAATCGGTTATGATCACCATTTCGGCAGGAATCGTGAAGGAACCATTGAAACGGTACAAAATTTAGGTAAAGAACTCGGTTTTGATTCTCGTGTAGTATCAAAGCAGGAGGTTGGTAACAGAACAGTTAGCAGTACAGCCGTAAGAAAAGCGATCCAAAACGATGGTGATATGCAGCTGGCATCTTCGTTTTTGGAAAGGAAGTATATACTGAATGGTACTGTTGTGCACGGCGATAAACGCGGAAAAAAGATCGGTTATCCTACTGCAAACGTTAAACCACAGAATTCAAAAAAAATTGTGCCAAAACGAGGTGTTTATGCAGTTTGGTTAAGGGTAGACGGTAAATATCACGGGGGCATGATGAATATTGGTATTCGTCCGACGTTTGAGGGCGAACAAGAAACACTTGAAGTGAACATCTTTGATTTTGATGAAGACATATATGGAAAAGAAGTTCAGATTCAGTTTGTAGACAGAATCCGGGATGAGCGCACTTTTGACGGTATAGAGCAACTTATTGAGCAATTGAAGAGTGATGAAAAGAGCTCAAGGAAGATACTTAAGAAGCATACACCCGATATTGCAAAACAATTCAAATAAGCTTATTTTAAAACGCTATAAGAGTTTAATAGAACCTTCATAATTAACAAATGAGTATAACAAAAGAACAAAAATCAGAAATTATTGAAAAGCACGGTGGCGACGCCGAAAACAGCGGTTCAGTTGAAGCACAAGTAGCTATATTGACTGCACGTATTAATGATCTTACAGGTCATCTGGGTGAAAATAAGAAAGATCATTCATCACGTCGTGGCCTGCTGAAGATGGTTGGTAAAAGAAGAAGACTTCTCAACTATCTTAAGAAAAACGATATTGTGAAGTACCGAGAGCTTATCCAAGAGCTGGGTATTCGTAAATAAGCATTTCTCTAAGGGTACGCTTTACGGCGTACCCTTTTTTATATCCTCAAATATGATTAGTTAAAAAAGAAAACTTGCCATATTTGTTTGATTTGCTTTACTAAAAGGATAGTCGACGAAAGAAAAATAGATATAGATAGATATTATGAAAGAAGATTTTAGAAGTGTAGAATTTGCACCAGGTAAGACGTTATCGGTAGAAACCGGTCGTTTAGCCAAATTAGCGGACGGTGCAGTTATGGTAAGAATGGGCGATACAATGGTACTCTGTACGGTTGTTAGCGCGAAAGAAGCTAAACCTGGGCAGGATTTTTTCCCAATGGTTGTAGATTTAAGAGAGAGCTTTACTGCTGCCGGTAAATTTCCCGGTGGATTTATGAAAAGAGAAGGTCGTCCTTCTGATGGTGAAACATTAGCGAGTCGTTTAATAGACAGAAGTTTACGTCCGCTTTTTCCAAAAGGTTATTATAATGATACACAGTTTATCTGCCAGGTTTATTCATCTGATGGACAAAATGAGGCTGATGTATTAGGAGCATTCGGTGCATCTGCTGCAACTCACATTTCTGACATCCCTTTCGACGGACCTATGTCTCAGGTAAAAGTTGGACGTATTGATGGTGAATTTATTATCAATCCAACCATCGACGAGCTTGAAAAGAGTGATATTGACATGATTGTTGCCGGTACTGCCGAGAGCGTGATCATGATTGAAGGTGAAATGAGTGAGATTAGCGAAAAAGAGATGTTGGAAGCTATCAAAGTTGCTCATAAAGCTATTATTAAACTCTGTGAATTTCAGGAAGAACTGAGAAATGAATATGGCGTTGAGAAACGTGATTTCACACCTGAAGAAGGAGATAAAGACCTGGAAGCTAAAGTTGCTGAGCAGGTTGGCGATCGCTTGAAAGAGATTGTAAGCATCGGTCTGGGTAAAGAAGAGTTCAATGGAAAAGTCAGTGAACTGAAAGCTGAAGTAAAAGAAGCCATTACTGCTGAAGAAGGATATGAAGAAGCAGGCGGCGATGTCTCTTCCATTTATGGAGATATGGTAAAAGATGCGCTACGCAACAATATCCTGGAAAACAGAAAACGAATAGATGGCCGTTCTCCTGAAGATATCCGCGATATCTGGACACAGATTAGTTATTTGCCAAGAGCACACGGATCTGCAATCTTTAGCCGTGGGGAAACACAGGCACTCGTATCTGTAGCATTGGGTACTAAGCGTGATGCACAAAGTGTTGACACACTCTACTATGAGGAAGACAAGAAGTTTATGCTTCACTACAACTTCCCTCCATACTGTGTCGGTGAAGCCGGATTTATGAGAGGCCCCGGACGACGTGAGATTGGTCACGGTCATTTAGCTGAAAGAGCTATAAAAAAGGTTCTTCCTAAATTTGAAGATTTCAGCTACGTAATTCGAGTACGATCAGACATTACCGAATCTAACGGTTCATCTTCCATGGCTTCTGTTTGTGGTGGTTCCATGGCGCTGATGGATGCCGGTGTTCCAATGCCAAAACCGGTTGCAGGTATTGCAATGGGTATGATTGTTGGAGAAGACAAATCAGTTGTACTTTCCGATATTCAGGGTGAAGAGGATTTCATGGGCGATATGGACTTCAAAACAGCCGGTACCGCCGACGGTATTACAGCTACACAAATGGATATGAAAGTTCAGGGTATCAGCTTCGAAGTTCTTGAAGAGGCTCTTGAACAAGCTCATAAAGGAAGAATGCACATTCTTGAGAAGATGGCAGAAACCATCTCCAAGCCTAAAGAGAATATTTCCGAATACGCTCCTCAATTTGTCAACATGACAATTTCCGGAGATAGCATTGGCGCTGTGATTGGGCCAGGCGGTAAAGTGATTCAAACTCTTCAGAAAGAGACAGACACAGAGATCTGGATTGAAGAGGATGAAGAGGGAAGAGGTCAGATTACGATTAGTGCGGATAGTCTCGAGAAGGCTGAAGCTGCCAAGAAGCGTATTCAAGCTGTTGCCGGTGAGCTCGATGAAGGAGCAACCTATAAAGGCACTGTGAAAGCGATTAAAGAGTACGGAGCTTTCGTTGAGATTGTACCCGGAAAAGAAGGATTGCTACACATTTCTGAACTGGAGCACGGACACGTTAAAAAAGTGGAAGATGTGATTTCAGTAGGTGACGAAATTGATGTGAAACTTCTGAAAGTTGAGC
>CAZHUP010000063.1:0-13239 GCA_964535495.1 uncultured Rhodohalobacter sp. | reverse complement strand
ACCGTGAAAGTGCATACGAATGGTTAAAGGAATTAGGGCACTCCATTGTTAAACCCGTTCCCTCTCTTTTTACATTTAACTTTCGGAATAAAATTTTCAGCGACCTGGCCGGTATATCTGTTAAAGAAGCTGAGATACACATTGAAGGCACTTCCTACACAGAAAGAGGACCTGTATTGATCACACACTGGGGTTTGAGCGGGCCTGCAGTTTTAAAATTATCCTCTTGGGCTGCCCGTGAACTTCATGACAGAGAATATCGCTACAAAATAAAAGTGAACTGGCTCTATCCACTTAATGAAGCAGATGTCAGGCAGAAATTATTTGAGCTTAAAGACAAAAATCATAAAAAATTGGTCACCAAACAGGATCATTTTCCATTTCCTTCAAGGCTTTGGGAAAAATTTCTTGAACTTTCTTCTGTTGATACCGGCAAACGTTGGGCTGAGTTATCCAATAAAGAAATTCACACATTTGTTCAGGAATTAGTTCACGCCAGGTATGATATTCAGGGAAAAACCACGTACAAAGAAGAGTTTGTTACCTGTGGAGGAATTCCATTGAATGAGATAAATCCGGATACAATGATGAGCAAAATAGTACCCGGTTTATATTTTTCCGGCGAAGTACTAAATATCGATGGAATTACCGGAGGATTTAACTTTCAGGCCGCCTGGACAAACAGCTGGATTGCTGCAAATGCGGTTTCCGGGTGAATTACTGTCGGCTTTCAGTTGTACTTATTTTCTAACTGTTTGATTTCTTACATGGCAGCGGAGCTGCCGGCGGGTGCGTCTCGGTGCGGAGCGCCGTGACGAGATGAAAACCGAAAATGCTTTGCAATTGATGATTAACGCCTGATTTCTCAGAATCTCAGTAAGTAAATCGTCTAACTCCTAAGTATAAAATAACATGTCAGTTAGACAATTAAGATTTAATTAATTATAATATTTCCGTTTGCCGGCTTAAAAATACAATCACCAAAGCCGTCGGGAGTGATTAAAAGAGATTAAAGACCTGAGTGGGCAGTATCATCTGGTTTGTTTCACTTTCTCTTGTCTAATAAATATTCGGACTATTGAGAGCCGTCCACAATAACAAACCAAAACTAACCTGCCATGAAAAAAATAATTTTCATCTCCATCCTTATATCTTTGTTTGCAACTTCATTAACAGCCCAGGATTTCTACCTGGACGAAAATGGAGTAACCGTAAAATGCGAAGATGCCCAGGTCGGCGAAACTGGTGAGGTAAATGGAATCACATACACCAAACGACACATCAGTGCAATTACCCCAGAAAATGCACCAACCACCTGTACAAGTGGAGTTACAAACATGTGGAGATTGTTTCTTAACGCTTCATTATTTAATGGGGATATCAGTCATTGGGATGTAAGCAATGTGACAAATATGGAGAGCATGTTTCAATCTACCAGCTTCAACCAACCAATAGGTGATTGGGACGTGAGCAATGTGACAACTATGAAAAACATGTTTACAAATTCCGACTTCAACCAGCCAATTAATAATTGGGATGTAAGCAATGTGACAACGATGGAATTTATGTTTGCTCTTACCAATTTTAACCACCCAATCGGCAATTGGGATGTGAGCAATGTAACAACTATGACGGGAATGTTTCAGAATTCCGATTTCAACCAACCAATCGAAAATTGGAATGTGAGCAGTGTAACAGATATGAAACAAATGTTTCAGAGCTCCAATTTCAATCAACCGATCAGCAGTTGGAATGTAAGTAATGTAACGGATATGAATTCATTATTTCGCAGCTCAGTGTTCAATCAACCGATTGGTAATTGGGATGTAAGTAGTGTAACAGATATGGGACTAATGTTTCAACGTTCCGACTTTAACCAGCCGATTGATAATTGGAATGTGAGTAGTGTGACGAATATGGAAAATATGTTTGCAGTTTCTGATTTCAACCAACCAATCGGCAGCTGGGATGTGGGTAATGTGACATCTATGAGGTCGATGTTTTGGAATACCAATTTTAATCAACTGATCGGCAATTGGGATGTGAGTAGTGTGACCACTATGCATAGAATGTTTCATATTTCCGATTTCAATGAACCGATCGGTAATTGGGATGTGAGCAGTGTGACGGATATGTTTGAAATGTTTGCAGAATCTATTTTCAACCAACCAATAGATAATTGGAATGTAATCAATGTGATAAATATGGAGGGGATGTTTCGGGGTTCTGAATTCAACCAACCGATCGGTAGCTGGAATGTGAGCAATGTAGAAACTATGGAAAAAATGTTTCAGGTTTCCAATTTCAACCAGCCAATCGGCAGTTGGAATGTGAGTAGTGTGACAACGATGAGGCAGATGTTTCAAAATACAACTTCTTTTGATCAGGATATTGGCAGTTGGGACGTAAGTAGCGTGACTAATATGTATGAGATGTTTACTGAATCCGTTTTCAACCAACCAATAGATAATTGGAATGTGAGCAATGTGACAAATATGGTGGGGATGTTTCGGATTTCCAACTTCAACCAACCGATCGGCAATTGGAATGTGGGAAGTGTGACAACTATGAGGCAGATGTTCAACAATACTACTTCTTTTGACCAGGAAATAGGCAATTGGGATGTAAGCAATGTGACCGATATGTTTGAAATGTTTGCTGAATCCGTTTTCAATCAACCAATAGATAATTGGAACGTGAGCAATGTGACAAACATGGAGGGGATGTTTCAGGTTTCCAACTTCAACCAATCGATCGGCAGCTGGAATGTGAGCAGTGTGACAACTATGAGGCATATGTTTCAAAATTCCGATTTTAACCAACCGATTGGCAATTGGGATGTGAGCAACGTAACAAATATGTATTGGATGTTTTGGGGATCCGATTTCAACCAGCCAATCGGCAATTGGGATGTGAGTAGCGTAACGAATATGTTTGGGATGTTTAGTGGTGCTAACTCATTTAACCAACCGATTGGTGATTGGAATGTGAGCAATGTTACAAATATGTATGGAATGTTTTGGGGTACCGATTTCAACCAACCAATCGGCAATTGGGACGTGAGTAGCGTGACAACTATGTTTGGAATGTTTAATGGTGCTAACTCATTTAACCAACCAATTGGTGACTGGAATGTGAGTAATGTGACAGATATGGGGGAGATGTTTTGGGGTACCGATTTTAACCAGCCAATCGGTAGTTGGAATGTGAGCATGGTTACTAATATGAAGGCAATGTTTCGAAGCTCCGATTTCAACCAACCAATCGGCAATTGGGATGTAAGCAGTGTGATGAATATGGATGAGATGTTTTTATATGCATTCAATTTTAATCAAAATATGAGCGGTTGGTGTGTTAGCGATATTGCAGAGGAGCCGACTAATTTTTCGACCGAAAGTTCGCTAACGCCTGAAAATATGCCGCAATGGGGAAGCTGCCCTGCAACCTCCAATAATTTCCAACTTGCCGAAAATGGCGTAACCATTCTGTGTACGAATGCAGAAATTGGCGATACCGGTGAAATAAACGGGATTACCTTCACCAAACGAATCCGTGATGAAATAACACCGGAGAATGCACCCACCACCTGTACAAGCGGAATTACAAATATGCAGTCAATGTTTGAAGATGCTTCATTTAATGGGGATATCAGCCACTGGGATGCGAGCGGAGTAATAAGTATGGATTTTATGTTTAAAGGTTCCAGTTTCAATCAACCCATTGGAAATTGGGATGTAAGCAGTGTAACATCTATGAGATCGATGTTTTGGGATTCTGATTTCAACCAGCCAATCGGTGATTGGAATGTGAGTAGTGTGACCGATATGTTTTGGATGTTTGCTGAAACCGACTTCAATCAACCCATTGGTGACTGGGATGTGAGCAGTGTGGTTGAAATGCTAAGAATGTTTTGGCAGGCATCGAGTTTCAATCAGGATTTAAGTGGCTGGTGTGTAAGTCAAATCGAAGAACAACCGAGTGGTTTTTCGACCGGAAGCCCACTTACGCCTGAACATATGCCGGTTTGGGGAAGCTGTCCGGCTGAAGAATCTCCGGTCGCCACAATAAGCAATACGCTGACTGCGGACGATGATGGGATTCCGGTGAGCTTCGGGGAAACCGGTGCAACGATCACGTTCTTCGGTATTGAAGGAGAGGGAGAGGTGACTATCAGCCGTTACAATTCCGTTCCGGACAATACGGATGGGATCGACGAAGAGCTGGAGATCGCCGGCCAGCGCCTCGTGATCGAGGCCGATGATGAGCTGAGCTTCGACGAAGCCATAATGCGGATCAGTGTGGCTGAACTGGAGATCGACGATCCCGAGAACACCACCATCTACCGACGTGCAGAAGACGGTTCCGGCACTTTTGAGGCGCTGGATACCGAGTACGACGCAGAAGCCGGAGAGCTTATTGTTACGCTCGATGGATTCAGCGAATTTGCGTTTGCGACAGGAATGCCAACAAGTACACTCGCTGAAGATGGGCAACCGGTGGCCTATGAACTCCACCAAAATTATCCCAATCCATTCAACCCTTCAACCGTTATCGATTTCGAGTTACCCGCTAACAGTGAAGTGAGGCTGGAGGTCTACAATATGCTCGGCCAGCGCGTAGCCACCCTCGTAAACGAACAAAAATCTGCCGGCCGGCACCAGGTCAGCTTCGATGCCTCATCATTGAGCAGCGGCATGTATATCTATCGCCTCACCGCCGGTGAGTTTGTGCAGACAAGAAAGATGATGCTGGTGAAATAGCCATCGGCTTTTAGCTGACAGCCGTCAGCTGAAAGGCTTTAAAGCGCCTGTGGTAGTGGTGCGTATTTTCAATCAATCTTCTTTCTTAAATGGCAG
This sequence comes from uncultured Rhodohalobacter sp., assembly GCA_964535495.1. GTDB lineage: Bacteria > Bacteroidota > Rhodothermia > Balneolales > Balneolaceae > Rhodohalobacter. The sequence goes on along the minus strand of CAZHUP010000063.1, from coordinate 8,383 downwards.
CGGAGTTGCCGGCGGGTGCGTCACGGTGTAGAGCGCCGTGACGAGATGTAAAAAAGCCGGATTACGGCCAAAAACACCACTATATAACTGTTTTTGTGTTACTTATAATTCCCTTCTTGCGATTTTAAACTGAATTATCTTAATTGAGTGTAATCTTATGCTTAACTCCGGGTTCCAGATATCGAAAGCTGCATCATCCGCCGTCATAATTGCTTTTCTGATCATTCTGAAACTCCCCTTTTTACTTTCGTGCGAAAGTGACTCTATGCTTACCGATCTAAATGATTTCGAAGAGGAAGAAATTCAGTTTACTAATTATACATTGAGTTGTACGAATTTCTACTTCGCGGCAGCAAATGAATCTTTGAGTGAGTTTTTAATAATAGACGGAGATTTAGAAGAACAATTGCCGGATACTCTGACATATATTTTTGACTTGTCTGGCCCGGAAAGCCCTGAAGTTTATGTAGAAAGCTATCCATTTGAAGACGGGTCAGAATATGCCGGATGTTTCCCGTATTGCAATGATGCAATTTGTGGAGATTTCGATTATACAGCGGATCGGTGGGAAGCTATAAGCGGAGAAATCGAATTAGAACGCTCTGAAATCGAGGTGGTGAATGAGCAAATTAATTGGCTGAATTATACAATCAAAATTGAGATCAAAAATGCCGTTTTCGAATACAATGGCCAGCAACTGGAAATTGAACTGCTGAAATTCGAAGAGATCAGTATGGGGCGCCCGATCGGATAATCTAACAGTTGCACATTTAGGTTCTATTTTATTATAATATTTCTGCTAACCGGCTTAATAATACAAACAACAGAGAGGCCGGAGAGAGGAATTTTCAGGGATTACAGAACAGAGAGGGCAGTACCATCTGGTTTGTTTTACTTTCTCCTGCCTTATATATACGGACTGTTGAGAGCCGGCCACAAGAACAAACCAAAAATAAACTGCCATGAAATCAATAACTCTCACCCCCATCCTACTATCTTTGTTTGCCACTGTGTTAGCAGCTCAGGATCTCTACCCGGACGATAATGGAGTGACCACAAAATTTGAAAATTCACAGGAAAAGCGGTTTACGGTAGTAGAAATCGGAACATTTGGTGGAACCTCAAGCGAAGCGTTTGCTATCAATGATATCGGTCAAGTCATTGGCAGGGCGGCATATCCCGATAACAAGTGGCATGCATTTATATGGCAGGACGGAATTATAAAAGATTTAGGCTTTTCGGAATCTTCAATCCACAGCGTGGCTTATGGTATTAATAACGATGGACAGGTAGTTGGTGCGCAGGTTATATCAGAGCAATCAGTCGAAGCATTTCTGTGGGAAAATGATGAGATTCAGATACTAGAGGGTTTTGGGGGACCATTTACCCGTGCATATGGTATTAATAATATAGGACAGGTTGTAGGGAGTTCATCTGATGGATTCGCAACTTTTGCGGTTTTATGGCAAAATGGCACCCCATTGAATTTAGGTACCTTCGGTGATCAAAGCTTCGCTTACGGTATTAATGACCATGGACAAATAGTTGGATATGTTTTTAATGAGGATGAAGATGATCGAGCGTTCTTGTGGGAGAGCGGTAGCATGCAGGATCTTCAGACGCCTGTTGGTATGGAGAGTGTAGCGTATGCCATAAATAATGCAGCTCAAGTGGTGGGTGATTACTATGATAATAGTACTTCAACAGGTGTTTCTTTTCTTTGGGACAATGGGCATATTCAGGATTTGTGGACATTCGAATCTGAAAGTGTGGGAGCTCACCGTGCGTACGGAATCAATGATTCGGGACAGATCGTTGGTAACGCTGCAGGTGTTGGCTTGGGACATTTCGCTTTTTTATGGGATAACGGAAAAATGTATAACCTTAATGAATTGATTGCATCGGATTCAGGATGGCAATTGGATCAGGCACGTGCTATCAATAATGAAGGATGGATCGTTGGAAGGGGTAGACATGAAAATAGATCGAAAGCATTTCTTCTCATACCCGAGGGCAATATAATTATCGTAAATTCAACGGGAGATTTCGACGACTATGATCCGGACGACGAAAAATGTGACACCGGTGTGGTGATGCCTGACGGCAAGCCCGAATGCACCCTCCGTGCCGCTATCCGCCACGCCAACACACTCGATGAACCTGTAAAAATCGTTTTCGATATCGAACAGGAAGGCAACACATTTATAGACGGTAATCCCGTTATAGCTCCGGTTGCGGCGCTCCCGTTTATGTTAAATAATATTACCATCGATGCAACCACCCAGCCCGAAGGCAGCGTGATTTTATCAGGTGCGTCGGCCGGCACACATACCGACGGACTCCGTGCTGATGCGGACAGCATAACCATTAAAGGTCTTACCATTTCGGATTTCGACGGCTATGGTATCGCACTTCTGGGTGGGAGCTACCAGACCATTACCGGTAACATTGTAGGTTATAACGCGGATCAAACCGAACTCCGCTTAAACAATCGTGGCGGCATCTATATAAGCGACGATGCACACCATGCAACCATAGGCAGCAGCGACCCCGATGACCAAAATATAATCGCCGGCGGAATCTCATTCGGTGAATCAATTCCTGATGGGGTAAAAATTCTACGTAACAGAATTGAAGTGCCCGAGGAATGGCTCTCGGGCGATGAACTGCGCGTGCTCATCGGTAAAGGAGCAAATGGGAGTCCGGCCTGTGTACCGTGGAATGAATCTTCATCCAATAAATTACCGGCACCGAGAATATTTGATTTAACCGATGAATACGTAGCAGGTATGACCCGTCCCGGCGCAACAGTTATCGTGTACCATGCCCTTGAAACCGGATCGGAGCGAGGGAGATACTTTCCGAGAATCGTCGAGCCGGTTGCGATGGGAACGGCCAATCAAAATGGACAGTATCACATATCGGTCAACCTGGAACCGGAAATAATGGTATCCGTCGGTGCGGTTGGCGCCGACGGCGGCAGTTCGGAGTTGTCTCAACTGAAACGTCCGGTAATTTACGCCCCCGGCATCGGCGGTTCGTGGCTGCGGGGCAGCGATGACGAGCGCCTCTGGCTGCCACTTGCTGTGAGCGGTGCCGAAAAAAATAACCGGCTGGCACGGCTTGCTCTTGATGATTCCGGTAATGATATGGAACAGATACGTGTGGACGGTATCCTCGAACTTGCAGGTCATGCAGGCTACGGACCTGCCCTAAGTTACCTCCAAGAAAACGGTTACCCCGGGCATCCCGATAATTTAAATACCGTTGATCTCGATCTCTGGCGTTTTGCAAACGACTGGCGTAAGAATCCCTCCGACCTGGCCGATAGTTTACGATCGTTAATTGATTTTGTATTAAGCGGATCTACCCAGGTAGCTCATTCGTGCGAGGTTGATATCATAAGTCACAGCAACGGTGGTGTAATTGCCGCTGCCTATGTGCGAAAACATCCGGATCATAGCGGTTCATTGGTAAATCGCCTGATTACCATCGGGACACCATATCTTGGGACTCCGCAAGCAGCGGCTGCACATACGCGAGGGTATGTTTTTGGGATCGAAGAAGAACTTTATTTTAAAGCCGAGTGGGGTCGTATGGTCGGAATGACACGAAATCTCACAGGTGCGTACGGCCTGATGCCGAGTAAAAAATACTGGGAAGCGACTGATTTCGGCGAGCACTCCGGCTATCTTATGGATTTAGATAGGAACCTTTTATCGACATACGACGATACGTTCAATTTTATCACCGCACCGAAAACCGATGTCTTTAGTTTGCCGATCGGATTACAAAGAAACGCATCACTCTGGAATTCTATCGAAACGAATGTGCACGGATTGATCGATGACTGGCGGGAGTGGCAGGGACCGCCGTTTATATATAGACTGGTTGGTGATTTACCTGTCAGTACAACGATAGGTTGGATTTGGGAACAATTTCCATATCCGTTAATCTATCTTGGTCACTTAAACATTCATGCGGACGAAGGAGATTTGACTCAACACATTGAGTACCGGGCGATGCAGACAGCCGTGCCGGGAGACGGAGACGGAACGGTTTCACTTACAAGCGCCACGCTCGGTCATCACCCGAGAGTCGGCGCCGTTGATTTTTCCGGAGTAGATAACTCGCCCTGGATCAATCCGTTTGAGTATTATCCATGCAATCATATGGGACTTATTGAGACGGGTTGTACAAGTGCAGATACGGAGATACCTATTTTAGATCGGGTGCTCAGGATTCTTCGTTCCGGTTATATCGTCGAACCGCCGGCGGATACCGATAATCTCAATATGCAGATGAACATACCATCGGTTGCATCGAACGCTCAGGAAAACAATAATGTGCATGAGGTATTTTACATAACCGCCAACGCGCCGGTCGGCGTGCATATATATGACAGTGAAGGTAACCACACGGGTCCCGCTTCGCTCACATCGACCGCGGTGAGCGATTCGATTGTGTATGACATCGACGGTATCGGGTACTGGCCGAACGCACTTGCGGCAACGGTATCGCTCGACCGGAATCAATCGTATAATATACGGATTGCAACTCCGGTTGGTGCGGGACAAGTACGAGTATTGAGAGTACTGATGGATACTAACGGCAGCAACCTGCAGGTCGTCTTCCCCGACATTGAATTACAGGAAGGAGGAAGTATACAGATGCAGCTCGTCGAGGGTGGACTTGCCGAAGACGCCCCTTTTATGGTAGACACAGAGGGAACGGGAACATTTAATGATCTGCTTGAACCTGCGCTGACCCTGTCATCGAACACTCCCGTTCCTTCGGTTCCATCGACCGACCGGTTTATCTATTCAATAAAAGTAAACCCCGACCAGGTGGAGGATCAACTGGTTGCGATAGAATTCAGAGGCGATAAAGATGCAGGATGGGAATGGGAGTTATCGGGTAATTCTGATTGGGTGAAACCCGATATAAACTCCGGTAAACTGGATGGGCCGCCATCGCTGACGGTTCTTTCGGCGACATTACCCGAAGGTACATACAACGACACGCTTAAAATCATCGTGCGAAAGGATGACTTTGAGAGAGAGAATAATATTGTCATCCGGCTGGTAAAAGATGTCTCGGTATCGGTTGACGAGAACGATGCGCAACCGCCGTCTGCGTTCCGCTTGTATCAAAACTACCCCAACCCATTCAACCCGTCTACGGTCATTGAATTCGAACTGCCTGCAGCAGCGAACGTACAGCTGGTGGTATACGATATGTTGGGTCGTCGTGTGGCTGTCCTGGAAAATGGCATGCGCACTGCTGGCCGGCACCAGGTCAGCTTTGATGCATCATCATTGAGCAGTGGCTTGTATATCTATCGCATCACCGCCGGGGAGTTTGTGCAAACAAGAAAGATGATGCTGGTGAAATAGCTGTCGCCTGATAGCTGACAGCCGTCAGCTGTAAGGCTTTAAAGCGCCTGTGGTAGTGGTGCGTATTTTCAAACTATCTTCTGTCTTAAATGGCAGCGGAGCTGCCGGCGGATGCGTCACGGTGCAGAGCGCCTTGACGAGATGAAAACCGAAAGTGCTGTGCAACTAACTCTTAATACTAGTCTTCTCTGAACCTCAGATATTAAATTTCCCAACCCTTAAGCACATAATATTTAGTCAGTTGGATAATTAGAATTTAATTAATTATAATGTCTTCGCTAGCTGGCTTAATCATACAATCAGCAGAGGCCGTCGGGAGTGATTTACTTGAGTTACAGAACAGAGAAGGCAGTAACATCTGGTTTGTTTTATCATCTCCAGACTTATGTTTACAAACTGTTGAGAGCCGTCCATAAGAACAAACCAAAACTAACCTGCCATGAAAAAAATAATTTTCATCTCCATCCTAATATCTTTGTTTGCAACTTCATTAACAGCCCAGGATTTTAATCTGGACGATAATGGAGTGACCGTTAAATGTGAAAGTGCCCAGGTCGGTGATACCGGTGAGGTTAATGGCGTAACCTACACCAAGCGCACAGTAGATCAGATTACCCCTGAAAACGCTGCTACCACGTGCACCTCCGGCATCTTGGATATGAGTGAATTATTTCTGTCCCAATCAAATTTTAATGAAGACATCAGTAGCTGGGATGTTTCTTCCGTCACTGATATGAGTTCAATGTTTCGGGATGCAACTGCTTTTAACCAGGACATCAGCAGCTGGGATGTTTCTTCAGTTACTGCTATTACCGCAATGTTTTCTGGTGCAAGTAATTTTAACCAGCCGATCGGTGATTGGGATGTCTCTTCCGTCTCGGATATGATTTCGCTGTTTTTAAATGCAGCTGCTTTTAATGAAGACATCAGCGGCTGGGATGTCTCTTCGGTTACAAATATGGCCTCGATGTTTTTTAGTGCAGCCGCTTTTAATCAAGACATCAGCGGCTGGGTTGTCTCTTCTGTCACAAATATGAACGGAATGTTTGCATTTGCAAGCAGTTTTAATCAGGATATCAGCAACTGGGATGTCTCTTCTGTCACAAATATGGCAGGACTGTTTCTTTTCGCAAGCAGTTTTAACCAGGATATCAGCAGCTGGGACGTCTCTTCTGTCACAACTATGAGTACAATGTTTCGGTTTGCAAGCAGCTTTAACCAGCCGATCGGAAACTGGGATGTCTCTTCCGTCACGGATATGAAGATAATGTTTGCAAACGCAAGCAGTTTTAATCAGGATATCAGCAGCTGGAATGTCTCTTCCGTCACAGATATGAATTCGATGTTTTTTAGTGCAACTGCTTTTAACCAGGACATCATCAGCTGGGATGTTTCTTCCGTCGCTGATATGTCCCAAATGTTTCGGAATGCAAGCAGCTTTGACCAGCCGATCGATAGTTGGGATGTCTCTTCTGTCACAGATATGGGAGGAATGTTTGCTTTAGCAGCTGCTTTTAATCAGGATATCAGCAACTGGGATGTTTCTTCTGTCACGGATATGAACGGAATGCTTTTTGGCGCAAGCAGTTTTAATCAACCGATCGGAAACTGGGATGTTTCTTTGGTTACGGATATGAATTCAATGTTTCGGGATGCAAGTGCCTTTAATCAGGATATCAGCGGATGGTGTGTGGAGTTAATTGAAGAAGAACCGGAGGATTTTTCAACGGGAAGCCCGTTAATTGAAGCACATAAACCTGAATGGGGAACATGCCAGGCTGCCTCCAATAATTTTCACCTTGCCGAAAACGGTGTAACCATTCTGTGTACGAATGCAGAAATTGGCGATACCGGTGAAGTAAACGGCGTAACCTATACAAAGCGCACAGCAGATCAGATTACCACAGACAACGCTGCAACCACGTGCACCTCAGGCATCGTGGATATGAGTAACCTGTTTGAATTCGAATCCGATTTTAATGAGGATATTAGTAGCTGGGATGTTTCTTCCGTCACAACTATGGACTGGATGTTTAGGGATGCAAGCTCCTTTAATGGAGATCTCAGCAGCTGGGATGTCTCTTCTGTAACAAATATGGGCTGGGTGTTTATGAACGCAAACTCTTTTAACGGAGATCTGAGCAACTGGGATGTTTCCAGTGTGACCGATTTGGGCAGGATGTTTTTAGGTGCAGAGTCGTTTAACGGAGATCTCAGCAGCTGGGACGTATCTTCTGTCACAAATATTATGCTAATGTTTGAGGGAGCCAGCAGTTTTAACCAGCCAATCGGAAACTGGGATGTCTCTTCTGTCACAAACATGCGCAGAGTTTTTGCAAATGCTTCCGCATTTAACCAGCCGATCGAAAATTGGAATGTATCTTCCGTCACGGATATGTTTGCGATGTTTTTTGGCGCGAGCAGTTTTGACCAGCCGATCGGCAACTGGGATGTCTCTTCTGTCGCGGATATGACTTCGATGTTTCGGGATGCAGTATCATTCAACCAGTCGATCGGCACCTGGGATGTGAGCAGCGTTACGAATATGTCGATCATGTTCAACAATGCCGCTCTGTCGCCGGGAAACTTTGATCAGACACTCAACGGCTGGTCGGAGCAGGAACTTCAACAGGAAGTCTCTCTTGGTGTGGCAGGGCTTCACTACTGTAACGCTGACGAGGCGCGCCAAAACCTGATAAATGAATTCAATTGGGTTATTGATGGCGATGCACAGGCAGCTGGTTGCCCGGCTGAAGAACCTCCGGTCGCGGCAAATAGCACTATGCTGACTGCAGGCAACGAGGGGATGCCGGTAAGCTTCGGAGAAACCGGAACAACCATCACTTTCTCCGGCCTTGAAGGAGAGGGAAAGGTGTCTGTCAGCCGTTTCAACTCAGCCCCGGACAATACAGATGGCATAGATGAAGAGTTAGAGATCGCCGGCCAGCGCCTCGTGATCGAGGCCGATGATGAGCTGAGCTTCGACG
>CAZHUP010000062.1:5960-13911 GCA_964535495.1 uncultured Rhodohalobacter sp. | reverse complement strand
CTCTAATAACATAAATAAGATTTAGCGCTAAGCCAAACAAAAACCGAAATAAAAAAGAGCTTAAAAGCAATGTATCGGCATAATCACCTACATAATGTACACCGCTAAATATCAGAGCTGCAACAACTACAGCGGTGGCTGTTGAGTAGTTTTTATTCCTTAAAAATTTATTAAAAACGAAAATCAGAAAGCTGACGAGAATAACTCTAAAAAAGAGTTCTTCGTAGAGTCCTGCTCCCAGAGATAATGCAATCAGTTGAAGCTTATTGAAACTGCCCGGCAAACCATTTGCAGACTGTAATAGGATAAAATCCACAACATTAGAAACAATGATTGCCACAATAATTGCATAAAATGCAGCCTCACCGATCATTAAGAGAAAGTATTTTTTTCGAACAGATTTCAGTTCATCTCTTTTTTTATAAACAATAACTCCGCCTATTATCGCTGCTACAATCAGGGTTGTAGAAACTGCATCCAGCCCGAAATACATAAAAAAGGACTTGAACCAGACATCCACCGAAATTCGGGCAATATTACCCTGAGGCTGTGAGATGAGAATTAATGCCTCATATAGCAGCAACAACGGAAGTGAAATCAAATAGCTGTACAGAAGCCCGTTGGTCTGTCTAAAATATTTTTCCATAGAATAAGAAGAGTGGAAATGACTTACTGATCCAGGTAAATCGTAACCCTTGCCTGCTCAATTGAGCTAAAGTTTAACATTTCGTAAGCCGCAGATGAAAGTTTTAATCCATCACCTGAGTGGCGATCGTTAATTTTCACAAAAATTCCATGATTGTTTGAGGGATTTTCGATAAAAATTACTTTCCCCAGTGCAATGTTGGGATGCGCGGCTGTCAACTGATTAGGGTTGTAAAGCTCACCGCTTGTCGTTGGATTGGCAACATCGTTATCAGAATATCTGAAGACGGAAACATTTCCTAAATTCTCCAGGTCGGATTCAGTTCGATAAGGATTTTGGAAAGATCGTGTTGGAGGAAGCAGAACCGTTACCCTCTGGCCGGCTCCAATCTGATTCATGCTAAGCGTTGGGTTTAACGCTAAGAGTTCTTGTTCACTCATGTTGAATTTTTCAAGTAACCTTTCTCCTGTCTCACCAGATTGAACACGATACTGGACAAACTTTCCTTGTGGTGTCGACTCGGTATCGCCTTCGGTTACAGAGGGGGCAGATGACCGATCTGATGGTACCGTTAATCGCTGGCCAACCCGTAACATATCGTTCTCCAAATTGTTCAACTGCTTAAGTTCGTCTACAGACAGGCCGTGTTGACTGGCAATTCTATAAAGTGAATCACCGCTGCGGACGATGTAATATGTATTGAGTGATGCCCCGTCAGCTTGTCTGACAATAGACTCTCTCTCTTCTGCTATAGGTTCAGTTTCGGTAATTTCCACAGGTTCAGACTCCTGATCTTCATCAGGTAAAAAAATCGTAAGATCTCTGCCAAGAGAGAGGTTTGTGGTCTGGAGATCATTCCACTGCTGAATTTCAGCAATCGTTACATTGTATTGTCTCGCAATGGAAAATAGTGTCTCACCGGCGGCTACTGTATGTGTAATCTGATTGTCAGCCTGAGGAGGTGCAATTCGGAGTATCTGTCCAACCGAAAGATTATCACTGTCAAGGTCATTCCAGCGTCGTAAATCTCCTACAGCCAGATCGTACTGTCTGGCAACGCTAAAAAGTGTTTCTCCGGCTTGAACCGTATGCGTTGTTGCCGGTTGCTGAGCGTGTGCATCATCAGGTAAAAAGAGAAAAATTCCAATACAAATCACAAGGATTGTAAAAAGAGTTGACTGGAGTCTAACTGTCATAGTCCGTTTCGATCTTTAGGGTTTCAAGAGCTTCCGACAGTTCAGATTTTGTTCTGCTGTTTTTCTGCTCTTCCGCTAACTTAATACCTTTATTAAATAACTCGCCGGCCATTTGAAGATTGCCTGTTTGTTGGTAGAGTTTACCTAAATGATAGTAAACGCCCAAGTATTCAGGATCTTGTTTTAAAATCGACTCAAATAGAAGAATTGATTTAGTAACCTGATCTCTTTTCAGAAGTTCCAGTGCCAAAGCAAACTTTGAAAATGAATCGTCAGGATTCTTTTTAATATTCAGAGCCAGCTTCTTGATTTTTTGCAGATCGGAACTCATTGGGTTATTTGTTTGAAACGAGATTGTATTTCTTCCATCGAATCTCCTCCAAATTTCCGGAGTATCTCATTAGCCAAAACGGGGGCAATTACGCTTTCTGCTACAACAACTGCACGTGGCAGGGCGCAGACATCTGAGCGCTCGTATCGGGTTTCCTGCTCCTCCTTGGTCTCTAAATCGGCAGTTCTAAGAGGTTTAATCATTGTTGGAATGGGCTTCATTACGCCTCTTAAAATAATGGGCATTCCGGTAGTCATTCCTCCCTCTATTCCTCCTGCGCGATTGGTTCGTCTGGAAAAGTGATTGTCATAAACGATTTCATCATGAACTTCATGACCTCTGCTTCTTCCCGCTTCGAAGCCCAAGCCTATTTCTACTCCTTTCATTGCCTGAGTGCTCAGTATAGCCTGAGCGAGTTGACCGTCTATCTTTCTATCCCAGTGTACATAGCTTCCTAAACCGGCAGGTAAACCGGTTACTAAGATTTCATAAATGCCGCCAAGTGATGTACCCTCTTTTCTGCGCTGTTTAATTTCTTCCCTCATTTCACCGCTTAGCTCACTGTCCAGGCAGCGCACATCCGATTTGTCAGCTTCTTTATAAATATTTTCGGCACCTTGAGATATGATCGGGTCTGCAATGGATCGTATCTCATCCCAGCCCTTATATCCTACAGCTCCTATTTGTATAACATGTCCGCCAATCTCAATACCAAGCTCCTTTAAAAAGGCTCGGGCTACGGAGCAACAGGCAACGCGCATAGCTGTTTCGCGTGCACTGGATCGTTCAATAACCGGGCGGATATCATCAAACCCATACTTCTGAACACCAACAAGATCAGCATGACCGGGTCTGGGAAGTGTAATTCTTTCAACATCTCCGCGACTGCCATCTTTTGCCATTACTTTTGGCCAGTTACTGTCATCCTTTTCGAATGCTCTATTAATCATAGAAAGAGCGATAGGCGCACCGGTAGTTTTTCCAAACCGAACACCGGATTGAATGATTGCTTTATCTTTTTCAAATGCCATTCTGCCACCTCTGCCGTAACCTTTTTGGCGGCGAACAAGGTGTTGCTCTATATATTTTTCACTTAGTTGAAGACCGGCCGGGGCACCTTCTAAAATCCCTGTTAATCCGGGGCCATGAGATTCGCCGGCTGTAAAGTATCGAAACATCTGTTGCTGGGGTTAATCTGTTAAAATCAGTTGACTGAAGATACTATTTTTGAGTACTAAGTTCTCACTGTAAACTTACATCTATTGATGTTTATGAACATATCTTTTTAAGAAATTACAGTAAGTATGGTTTGAATTAACAGCACATTTGGAGTAAAAGTTTTGTAATATTGGTGTCTTTAAACCTATTATGCAGAGCCGACTATATTTCAGTCGGTTAATGTTAGTTTAGACGAATAAATGCACTATCTCAATGAACTGGGAAAATATAGTTCACTACTTTATCAGGCACTAAGGTCATCAACAGAGTTTAGTACCTACCGTAAGAATTTATTTCAGGAGCTTGTTAAAGTTGGTTATGATTCTGTTCCCATCATTATGTTGACGGGAATCTTCACAGGATCAGTGATGACGCTGCAGTCAGCCTATCAGCTGCAGTCTGCATTTATTCCACTTTCCACAATTGGAGCCATTGTTTCTGAATCAATTTTAATTGAATTAGCCGCTGTTATTTCCAGTTTGGTATTGGCTGGTAAGGTTGGGGCAAGAGTGGCAACTGAGCTGGGCACAATGCGAGTTAGTGAGCAGATTGATGCTCTTGAATCGATGGGATTTAATTCAGTATCATTTTTAGTTGTACCCAGAGTGCTGGCCGGAATTTTGATGTTTCCGGTACTTTACATTGTAGCAAGTGTTTTTGGTATCGCCGGCGGAATTGCAGCGGGATTCTTTTCAGGTCAAGTGCCACCTGCCGATTTCCTGCAGGGTGCCCGGATGTACTTTTATCCATGGAATGTGATATTTGGTTTTGTGAAGATGATCGTATTCGGATTTATCATTACATCCGTTGCTTGCTATAAGGGTTATTTTGCCCGAGGAGGTGCAGAGGGTGTCGGGAAAAGCACAACTGATGCCACGGTTTTGGGTTGTATACTTGTACTTTTGGCGGATTTCTTATTAGCGGCACTACTATTATGATCGAAATACAACAGCTTAAAAAATCTTTTGGAGACCTTTTGGTATGGCAAGACGTCTCATTTAATATTCATGACGGTGAGACAATTGCCATTATTGGGCGATCAGGTTGTGGGAAATCTGTGCTGCTCAAGCATATTAATGCACTTTTAGAGCCGGATGAAGGGAAAGTACTTATTGACGGGGAAAATATTTTTGAGCTGGATTATGTGGACAAAAGAAAGATGCGGCAAAAATTTGGCGTATTATTTCAGGGTTCGGCACTTTTCGACTCTATCAATACGTTCGAAAATGTAGCATTTCCGCTCCGGTATTTTACGGATCAAACCGAAGAGGAAATCCGGGATAATGTTATGCAGTCTTTGAAATATGTAAATCTCGAAAGTGCAGCTGATAAGGAGACTTCGGAACTGTCCGGCGGTATGAGAAAACGGGTTGGTATTGCCCGTGCCATAGTTCTCAAGCCGGAATATATCATGTATGACGAACCGACCTCGGGCCTGGATCCGAAAACGGCAGATGAAATTAACGAGTTAATTAACAGTATGGCAGACACGCTGGAAATTACTTCCATCGTGATTACGCATGATATGCACAGCGTGTTGGAAGTAGCTGATAAAGTTGCTTTTCTGGACCAGGGGAAGTTAAGTTGGTCGGGTGCTGTTGAAGACATGAAATCCAGTGATCACCACGAGCTTGTTAGTTTTATAAAAGCGAGTGAATACCAAATTTGAGTTATGAATAAATGGAATGAAGAATGAAAAATGAAGTTAAAATTGGACTCACGGTATTGTTAGCAATTATTGTGGCAATTGTGGGTTTTCGGTTTATGAGAGATGTGCCCATTTTTCGGCAAACACTCGAAGTATCAGCTGTTTTTGACCGTGGTGACGGTATAAACCGTGGCAGTTTAGTGAATTTAAAAGGAGTTAAAATCGGATCGGTTAGCAGAGTTCAGTTAACGCCTGAAAACCGTGTTAGAGTAACTATGCAGCTGAATGAAGATTTGAAAATACCGGAAGACTCGGAAGCTCATCTCACCTCACTTGGTATTGTTGAGGGTAAATCGATCGTGATCCATTTGGGGGATGCTGATAGTTATGTTGAATATGGTGGCGTAATTGAGGGTATATACATAGAGGGTGTAACTGAAGTGTTGGGAAGTAAAGGAGAGGAGCTTGCCGGAGATGTTTCCGAGTCACTTTCTGAGCTCAATCAATTTCTGCGACAGCTTAATGCCACATTAGATGACGATACCAGAACATCAGTGGATCAAACTCTGAAAAATGCCGATGCAACAATGAGAATGATTTCTGAGACTCTTGAAAAGAATCAAGAGGAGATAGACAGTGCAATAAAGGCTGCCTCTAGTACAATGAAGCAGCTCGACACCCTTGCAACAGACAATCGTCCGCGTGTTGATAGTCTGTTAGCTTCGCTCGAAGAGAATGTGAATGAGCTGCACAGAGTGCGTACTGAACTTGAAGAAGCATCTGGTAACTTGAATGAAATACTGGATAAGGTAAATAGGGGTGAAGGAACGATGGGCAAACTAGTGAACGATCCGTCTCTGTATGAAAACCTGGATCAGTTAACGAAAGAGATGAATGAACTGGTTAAGGGAATTAATGAGAATCCCGGCCGTTATCTAAGGCATATGAGCATCATCGAAATATTTTAATGATGTTTGATTTCATATTACAATCTGAGCATTGAATTGCGGTTCGCAATGTGTTGTCGTATATTTTCAGGCTCGAAAAAAGTATTTTTTTCACTTAAATTTAAATTGAAGATTTAGAGGTTTTTCTCATGGGCGTAATGGAAAAAATGAGGAACAGTACAGCATCTATTTTGTGGATACTGATTTTCTCGTTTGGTGTGTTGTGGGTTTTGGCTGATACGCAGGTTTTTGACGCGATGGCTGTAGGCCCCAGAAATTTAGGAACGGTAAATGGCGCTGAAATTTCGATTGACGAATACAATCAGCGTGTAAGCTATTATACAGATCAATTCAGCCAGCAGACCGGGCGTTCTATGTCACCTGAGATGAGAGCGATGTATGAAAATCAGGCATGGGAAGATCTGGTTGCTGCACGACTTATTGAACAGCAGATTACCGAGCTGGGCATTACTGTAACAGACAGTGAACTCATGAATATGGTAACCGGCGATAATCCCGCTCCATTTATTCGTCAGCAGTTTCAGCAGGAAGACGGTACAATTGATCGTATTGCGCTGAGAGCTGCAATTGAAGCGCCTGAGAACAGCGAGATCTGGATCATGATCGAACAGCAACTGCGTGAAAACAGACGCCAGGAGAAGCTAAATAACTTTATCTCGTCAGGGATGCAGGTAAGCTCACTGGATATCAGGAATGAATACATTCGTGCAAACTCATTTGCAGACGTTGAATTTGTAAGATTTCCGTTTAGTGAAGTGCTGAACGATGAAATTACAATTACTGATGACGAATTGAGAAGATATTACAGAAATAACTCCTCTCGCTTTCAAAGAAGCGAAACTTACCGATTTAGGTATGTAAGCTGGGATAAGACACCGACTTCTCAGGATACTACGAATACGATTCAGGAAGTTGAGAATTTGATACCTGCTTTTGAGGATGCTGTAAATGATTCACTCTTTGTCTTGCGATACCAATCAGCAGTACAATACAGAGGGAGTTATGTAGCTATTGAAGATATCCGCGACGAATATCGTCCGGTTATAGATCTGGAAATCGGGGAAGTCTCTGATGTGGTTATGATTGATGGTGATCCACACGCATTCAAGAAAATTGATCAGCGCGGAAATGAAATCAAGTTTGCTGTACTCTCTTATAGAGTAGAAGCTGATCCAATTTCGACAATCGACCGATTGGCTGAACGAGCAGAAGAGTTTCAATTTTATGCCTCATCTGATGGATTTGAAGGTGAAGCAGAACGCCGTGATCTCGAAATCAGAGAGGCTACCGCTACCAAAGATAACCCGTTTATTCCGGGCCTGGGTGCAAGCCAGCAAACTCTTAGAGCACTGGAAAATCTCCGTGTAAACAGAATTTCTGACCCGATTGAACTGGATGAAGTATTTATCGTTGCTCAACTACTTGAAAAAACCCCGGAAGGAACACGGCCTTTTGAAGAAGTTCGCTCACAGGTTGAAAATGCGGTTCGAACTCAGAAGCGCAAAGAAGTAATGGCAAATCGGGTAAGAGAAATGCTGCAAGCAAATCAAGATTTGGAATCTTTGGCTTCAGCATCCGAAAAGCAGATTCAATCTGCTAATGACATTCGAATGAATGGATCAACACTACCAGGTGCCGGTCGTGAATTGGGTGTAATTGGAGCCATTTTTGAAATGGAACCCGGCCAGACTTCGGGTGCTATTGAAGGCGAAAATGCAGTATTTGTAGTTCGGGTTGTTGACATTGACAGAGCTGATCCGGCAAATATGACTAGTGCAGATCGTTCTGAAATCAGAAACAGAATGGAGCAGGAGAAGTTTATGGCATTTAATGAAGTGTTTATCGATAGATTGCGCGAAGGTGCAAGTATTACCGATAATCGAAGACAGGTTCTTCGTTAAGAGTTTACATTTTTTAGTGATCTTTAAAGGGTAAGGGAATTTC
>CAZHUP010000062.1:0-5950 GCA_964535495.1 uncultured Rhodohalobacter sp. | reverse complement strand
TAGCTTATTCGGGCAACAAACAACAAGTTTATATGCCAAACCAACGGGATACAATTTTTATGCAGCGTGCGCTCAGCCTGGCTGAGAAGGGCTTGGGATATGTTTCCCCCAATCCTATGGTGGGTTGTGTAGTAGTGTCGAAAGATGGAAACATCATCGGAGAAGGGTTTCATGAGAGGTATGGCAAGGCCCATGCAGAAGTTAACGCAATACGTTCCGTTACAGACTCTGACCTTCTAAAAGGAGCAACGGTTTATGTGACATTGGAACCCTGTTCTCATCATGGTAAAACACCGCCATGTGCAAACATGCTTGCTGAACTTCCGATCTCAAAAGTTGTAGTTGCAATGAAAGACCCTAACCCGAGTGTAAACGGAAAAGGGCTTGATATTTTAAGAGGCAATAACATCCGGACTGAGGTGGGACTGTTACAGACTGAAGCTGAAAAGCTGAACGAAAAGTGGCTACATGCTATAGAAACGTCGATGCCATTTATTACCCTTAAAATTGCCCAAACGGCTGATGGTTATGTTGCGGCACCAAATGGTGATTCGAAGTGGATCTCATGTAAGGAGTCAAGAGCGTTGGTTCATAGATGGAGAAGTCAGGATGACGCCGTACTTGTTGGAAGAAATACCGCACTGCATGATAATCCTCAGCTTACGGTCCGATTGGTTAAGGGAAGGCAACCTAAAAGAGTAGTTCTGGACGGCCCATTTGAACTGCCAAAGAATTTAAATCTATTTTCAGATTCTTTTGAGGAGAAAACGGTAATTGTAACTCACAACAAAAAGAAGGCTGAAGAGGACGCGGACCCAATGCTCAAAATGCTCCAGAGTAATTATTTTCGCGGTGAGGTGATTGCGGTTGAAAAAAATGAGACAGGCCATGTCAGTCTCAATGAGGCGCTTCGTAAACTCTATGATTCGGGTGTTCAATCCATTCTTGTTGAAGGTGGTCAGCAGCTCTCCAGCGCACTACTCCGGCAAGGACTTGTGGATCGTTTGCAGCTGTTTATTGCGCCAAAAATCTTAGGCGGTGGAACCAAATCCGTCATTAATTTAAATATTAATAGAATGGAAGATATAAGACCATTCCGGGACTTCACCTGGCATCAGTCAGGTAAGGATATGTTATTAACAGCAAATTTGTAGAAATATGTTTACAGGAATAGTATCAGAAATAGGAGACGTTACAGAGTTAAAGAAAATTAAAGGCGGACAAGAGCTCTCAATTAAGTGCTCATTTGCAAATGACGTACACGTAGACGAAAGCATTGCTATTAATGGGGTTTGCCATACAGTTGTATCTCATACCGATGAAGCCTTTAAAGTTCAGAGTGTGGAAGAAACACTGAGAAAAACAAATTTAGGTGATCTTAAAGAAGGTAGCCCCGTTAATTTGGAAAGATCATTAACTCTGGAAAAAGCAGTTGAGGGACATATTGTTCAGGGACATGTTGATACAACCGGAACCATCAAGAAAATTGAACAGGACGGGGCTGATTTGCTCATCACGATAGATTTCCCGGAAGAGCACAAGGATTATATAGTGGGCAGGGGAAGCATTGCGATAGACGGAATTAGCTTAACGATTGCCCGAAATGAAGGCAATGAGTTTACTGTTGCAATAATCCCATACACTTGGGATGAGACGAATTTACATGCTAAAAAAGTGGGAGACAGAGTAAATCTTGAGTTTGATATTTTTGGAAAATATATCGTTCAGTATCTTCGGAATCGCGAAGAGGGTTGAGTTTACTCCCAAAGACATCAGTTGACTAGATCCTTTAATAAAGTTTTCCTCTTGTTTAGGAGTAACCTATTCTTAATATCTTGGATTTCTTCCTGTAGGTGATGAACTTCTCTCCAGGTTATTTAGCAGCGGTAGTTTTTGGAACAACCCTTGTATCTGGGAACTGGAAAGGGATAGCCTGAAGAAATAGTATTGAAAGTCTCCGAATGGATTGAACTGGAATGAAAGGTTCCAGCAAATCATATCTCTTTGAAGGCTGAATTGGGATGGAGTTAACTCCTTTTCGATAAAGTCATAACCAATTCTAGTACTGACTCTCCATTTTGGAGTGAGATTGAATTGAATATTATTTGCATTCAAAACAGCGCTCTTTCTGGCATCCTGCCCAAATTGATAGTTCCAGCGATAACTGAAATCGAGCCCGACACTCCATGGGGAATCACTCCTCTGTACAGGTTGCATGTTAAATCTTTGGTCTACCGGACTGAAAAAGGTTTGATCCAATGGGTCGTATGGACGATAAGGAGGTGTGGTAATTCTCGGACCGCGGCTGCCCCCATTAAAGCTGGTAGATAGATTCAGGCTGTAACTCAGCGGCTGAAGATATTTATTACTGTCTTCCCAAATAAACGTATTGATTTCTGTGCCATTCTCATTCCTTGTATAGACTGAATAGTTAGCATTAGCCGAGATTCGCAACCCGTCAATTACCCTTGAAGAGAGAGACATATTTACTCTCCCGAAATTTAGACTGTCTGCCGCAAAGTTATAGCTGGAGTTAACAGAAAGATTGTCGATTAACCGTAAATTTCTGGATTGCACTTCGCCGGTGGAGTCTCGTTTTACCTGTTTGGTTTCAAAGATGTTTGTAACTCCAAATGACATAGTGCGTTGCTCGCCGGCGCCGGGTCCGCGAAATATTTCGTCTTCAAAGATGGAATAGCGCCGCGTATTACCCAACGTGTCGGACTGAACTTCTCTGTAGAATCCCCAAAAATCATCAGAAAAGTCGGGACTGTAACTGAAACTTATATTGGGTCGTACGGTATGTCTGAGCCCCTCAAAGTTGCCAATGCTTATTTGGGATATTCCATAAAACGTTGTGCTAAAACTTAGTGATGATGTGAAATCCCGAGCAGTTTCGAATCCCCGTACGCGTTCTGTCTCTATTCGGTTTTCTTCCTCATTCCACTCTTTTCTGATGGATGTTGGATACCAGTACTCTGTCAAGTTAATGTTGGCACTAATGTTCAGGAATTGACTGGGTACAATCTGAGCTGCTGATATCCCTACCCGCTGCTGAAAACCGTACTGAACGTGCCGGTCGTCGTCGGTGGCTTCTCTATATTTTGAGGGATCAAAGAGAGCTTCCAGCCAGTTTATATCTGCTGAATCGGCGTCTATAGGGTTGAATTCAAATTCAGACTTAAAATTATTTCTGTAGTTGATCGAAATCCGTTCGTACCATCGCTCATCTTGCAGACCCGGTCGGTCGGACTGAAAGGGGGAAAACTGCCGGGCCGAAAAGGTAAACTCCGGACCTGAAAGTCGGGTTCTGTTTGTAGCAAACTGTTGATTGAGGTTAGAAGTTGCACTGAAGTTGTAGGCCCCTTCAGGATGGCTGTAACGATAGGACAGCCTGGAAGTACTGCTGGTTCGTGCACGTTCGTCAGGGTCAAAGGAGTTTCGCCTGAAATAGTTGGATGTTTGAAGGTTTACGTTTGCTGTCAGGTTTGCATAGGGAGATAGTTGCTGATCGTGCGTGAGAGACAGCCGTTTACTTGTGGTTTCCGTAAACCCCGGATCTGTAGGCTCCAATCCCCTTTCGCGAGAGTATCCAAGAGTTAATGACCCATTATACTGCCCGGTATTTCTGTATTGAAAACGGGATTCATTAAAAAAGGTGCCTGATGTAAATAGGTCGAAAGATGTCTGAGCCGTAAAATAGTCGTTGAAATATTGAAACCAGCCAAGATTCTGCAAACCGATTCCACGGGCAGATGTATTCTGATACACATAAGTGGGTTCCAGCAAACCCGAACGCCTGCTTTCGATGCCGGCAGGAACATAACCAAAAGGAAACACGAGTGGATAGGGAATATCAAGAATGAATAACCTGGCGTTGGTGAAAAATACCTCCTCTTCATCAACCACCTTCATGCGATCTGCCTGTATGTAGTAATACATGTGATCGGGTGGGCAGGTTGAGTAGATCCCATCTTCAATAAACACCTCATTACGAGAAACATTTTTGACTTTTGTACCGATCAGATATCCATCGTCAATTTCTAATTCAGCTACCTCAAATTTACCCCGCTCCGTCTCGTAGTTAAAAAGTACCCGGGTACTTCTGATTTCATCCTGTTGTCGGCGCAGGACGGGATAGGAGAGAGTGTCCTGAGGATTTTCAGCTCTGGCTTCAACCTGATTCATGTTCAGGTCGAGCTCAATGGTACCCGCACTCAACTCGCCATTTGTATGCTTTACATTGCTGGATCCGTAGAGATTGGCAATTCGCTGATTTCTAAAGTTAAAGGTAAGAGAATCCCGGGCCTGAAAGTTTACGGCATCGGGAGCCGCCTGACGGTCGGCTTGTCTGCTCTGTGGAGTTTGTCGTGTTGTATCTCCGGAAACTTCTTCACGCGCTTCAGGAGTCAGTATGGTGTCTCTTTCTGCAGCTCTTGGGATGGTGTCGGTAACTGCGGGAGGAATGGTGTCTCGAATGGCCGTTTGCAGAGTATCTGAAACTGCCTGAGCGGAAAGGTCAACCCAAAAAGTAAGGGTTAAAAGTAGGAGCACCCCGACCTGAAAAAGCTTGTGATTTGTGATTGGGCTGTTTTGCATGCATAAAGCTAATCAACGGAGTTCTTCAAATGCAAGACTGGCCGCGCCCAGCAATGCTGCATCATTACCGAGTGACTCGTGTATAATTTCAAAATCTTCACGAAATGGAGGCATTAGATATTTCAGAGCGGTTTGTTTAGCCGGTTCAAGCAGCCATTTTCCAGCTTGGGAAACTCCTCCACTTATAACGATTTTGCGAATGTCTAAAATATGAATATAGTTTACGATAGCATATCCAAGTTTTTCACCGGCCTGTCTTAATATGTCAATTCCAAGCTCATTACCATCTTCAGCGGCATGATATAAATCAACGGGCTCCAGTTGAGAAAAATTTTTCTGAAATTTTTTATAAAGTGAATTGTCCGGGTTTTGGCGAATTGTATCAGCAGCAAAGCGGCTCAAGAATCTCTGTCCAAGATAGGCTTCTACACCTCCGCGAGTGTTGCTGTTTGAAAGCGGGCCGTGATAGTTGATAATGACATGGCCAAGTTCACCAGCCATCCCCGTTGTGCCACGATAAATCTTGTTATCAATAATTATACCGCCCCCAACTCCTGTACCTAACGTTACCATGATGAAATGAGTGAAGGGTTTTCCGGCACCAAAATGAGCAGAGCCTAAAGCGGCAAGGTTGGCATCATTTTCAATCACACAGTTGAAATCGGTTCTTTTTTTAATTTCTGCAGCTACATTTTCAACTTTCCAGCCGGGCAGATTCGGGGGATTTTTTACAGTTTTTCGATCCATACTCACCATCCCGGGAAGTCCCATACCAACGCCAATTGGTTTGGTGCTATGATCTTCAGTTAAATCTTTTATAACTAATGCAATTTGGTCAAAAACGTGCTCTTTGCCTAAATCTGCATGTGTAGGAATTGAGGTGGTTTTCAGAAAGCCTTTTTTTTCGTCAACCAGTGCCGCCTTGATGTTCGTGCCTCCTAAGTCAATCCCGATGGATATCATAAAACCTAATTTTAAAGTTGTGGAAGGAAAGCTCGAAAATAGTGAAAAATGAGCAAATGAGTAGCTTATTTACCTGATTTTATACGGTAAACTTTTTCATCCGGTTTTCTCATACCATACTCCTCTCGGGCGATCTTTTCCAGCAGATCAGGATTCTTTTCGAGCTCTTCTATTTTCTTTTCCAGTTCAGCAGTTTGTTGCCTGAAATCTTCTGTTTTTTCAATTAGTTCATCTTTTTTAAAATTAAGCTGAACTCTAGTGAAGACACTATAGGTGTCGATAAACAGAAACCAGATAGCTATAAAGCCAACGAAGGTTCCGGCTAAAATAGATCGTTTCCAGCGAAGTGGATTTAAGTAATGGGTTTTCATAGCATTAGATAGATATT